>NZ_JBHJZS010000020.1:0-57511 GCF_042271185.1 Microbacterium sp. NPDC055910 | reverse complement strand
CCGCTCGCGGGCTGTGACACGCAGGCCCGACGCGATCAGGCGCCGCACCAGTTCGTGACCGCCGACGTGCTCGGCACCCGCGGCGACGAGCCGGGCATGGCTTTCGG
Organism: Microbacterium sp. NPDC055910; assembly: GCF_042271185.1. Taxonomy (NCBI): domain Bacteria; kingdom Bacillati; phylum Actinomycetota; class Actinomycetes; order Micrococcales; family Microbacteriaceae; genus Microbacterium; species Microbacterium sp. NPDC055910. Next base: position 57,404 of record NZ_JBHJZS010000020.1, on the reverse strand, counting down.
CGGGCACGTCGTAGTGGTCGAGGTCGAATCCGCGGCGCGGGATGCCGTTCGCCGCGGCGAACTCGTGCAGTTCCGTCAGATCGGCGTCGCTCACCAGATGCGCCCACAGCCTCCCGTGAGCGGGCCAGACCGGGTCATCGAGGAGGATCGCCACGTCGAGAGCCTAAGCGCGACAGGCCGGAAGGCCGCGCTTTTGCGGCAGATCGCGGCATCCGGTAAAGTATCCCTTTGGTGCGTCCCATGTCGCACGCCTCCCGGCGTGCTTCGACAGCTCGGCCGCGGCTCAGCAGTCCGCACCAAGACTTTCCAGTCTCAATCGGAGCATCGTGCTCCCAGACGAAATCAGGTGTGAAGTGGTTTACGCAGTTGTGCGAGCCGGTGGCCGGCAGGAGAAGGTGGAGGTCGGCACGATCGTCGTCCTCGACCGTCAGGCTGCCTCGATCGGCGACAAGATCGAACTTCCGGCCGTCCTCCTCGTCGACGGCGATGCCGTGACGAGCGACGCCGACAAGCTCGCCAAGGTCACGGTCACGGCCGAGGTTCTCGGTGAGCTTCGCGGACCGAAGATCGTCATCCAGAAGTTCAAGAACAAGACCGGCTACAAGAAGCGCCAGGGCCACCGTCAGGACCTCACGCGCGTCAAGATCACCGGCATCAAGTAAGTCCAGGAAGAGACGCAGAGATGGCACACAAAAAGGGCGCAAGCTCCACCCGCAACGGTCGTGACTCCAACGCACAGCGCCTCGGCGTGAAGCGCTTCGGCGGCCAGACCGTCAACGCCGGCGAGATCCTCGTCCGCCAGCGCGGCACGCACTTCCACCCCGGCGCAGGCGTCGGTCGCGGTGGTGACGACACGCTGTTCGCCCTCGAGGCAGGCGCGGTCCAGTTCGGTCAGAAGGGCGGCCGCAAGGTCGTCAACATCGTCGCCGCCGCAGCGGCGGAGTGACCTCGGCAGGTTTCGGCTACCGACGGTAGTAGACCTTCAGCGAAAGGGGCGGGCTCTGGCTCGCCCCTTTTCGCATACCTCAGACAGATAGGAGACGCAGATGGTCACGTTCGTGGATCGAGTGACGCTGCACCTGCGCGCCGGCAAGGGCGGCAACGGCTGCGTCTCGGTACGTCGCGAGAAGTTCAAGCCACTGGCCGGACCCGACGGCGGCAACGGCGGTCAGGGCGGAGACATCGTCCTCGTCGCCGACCCGCAAGTCACGACGCTGCTGTCGTACCACCACTCGCCGCACCGTTCCGGTGGCAACGGCGGCTTCGGCATGGGCGACAACCGCTCCGGTGCCGCCGGCGAACCCGTCGAGCTGCTGGTCCCGGTCGGCACGGTCGTGAAGGATGGCACGGGCGAGCCGCTCGTCGACATGATCGAGCCGGGCATGCGCTTCGTCGTGGCCCCTGGTGGGCTCGGCGGCCTCGGCAATGCGGCACTGGCCTCGCCCAAGCGAAAGGCCCCCGGCTTCGCGCTGCTGGGCACCCCCGGCTGGGAGGGCGATGTCCAGCTCGAGCTCAAGACGGTCGCCGATGTGGCGCTCGTCGGCTTCCCGTCGGCGGGCAAGTCGAGCCTGATCGCCGCGGTATCGGCAGCGCGGCCCAAGATCGCGGACTACCCGTTCACGACGCTGCATCCCAATCTCGGTGTCGTGCAGGCGGGCGACATGCGCTACACCGTCGCCGACGTGCCCGGTCTCATCGAGGGGGCGAGCGAGGGCAAGGGCCTGGGCCTGGAGTTCCTGCGCCACGTCGAGCGCTGCACGGCGCTCGTGCACGTGCTGGACTGCGCGACGCTCGACCCCGGTCGTGACCCGCTCAGCGACCTCGACGTGATCCTCGAAGAACTCGCCGCGTATCCCGTGCCCGACGGGCAGACTCCGTTGCTCGATCGGCCTCAGCTCGTCGCTCTGAACAAGATCGACGTGCCCGAGGCCAGGGATCTGGCAGCGCTCGTGCGGCCCGAGCTCGAAGAGCGCGGCTTCCGCGTCTTCGACATCTCGACCGTCAGCCACGAGGGCCTGCGGCCGCTCACCTTCGCGCTCGGCGAGATCATCGCGCAGCACCGCGCCGAACTGGCCGCCGTGCCGGTCCCCGAGCGCATCGTGATCCGCCCCAAGGGCGCCGTCAAGGAGTTCGTCGTCCGCGTCGAAGGCGGCACGTACGGCAACGTCTACCGCATCCTGGGAGAGAAGCCCGTCAAGTGGGTGCAGCAGACCGACTTCCAGAACGAAGAGGCCGTCGGCTATCTCGCCGACCGGCTCGATCGACTCGGTGTCGAGGACGAGCTCTTCCGTGCGGGTGCGACACCCGGTGCGACGGTCGTGATCGGCGAGGGCGACGGCGTCGTCTTCGACTGGCAGCCGTCGCTCAGTTCGGCCGCCGAGCTCATGACGGCTCCCCGCGGCATGGATCCGCGTCTCGACGACAACGCACGGCGCACGACCGCTCAGCGTCGCGAGCGCTACCACGAGCGCATGGACGCGAAGGCGGCCGCCCGGGCCGAGCTCGACGCGGAACGGATCGCAGATCGGCAGCGTGACACCGGAGAAGCCGAATGACCGCACGCGAGCGCGCGGACATCCCCGGTGCACGACGTGTCATCGTGAAGGTCGGCTCGTCGTCGATCAGCGGCGCGCACGCGTCACGCATCCAACCCCTCGTCGCCGCTCTCGCGAAAGCGCACGGCCGCGGCACCGAGGTCGTCCTCGTCTCGTCGGGTGCGATCGCGACCGGCATGCCGTTCCTCTCGATCGAGGAACGTCCGAGTGACCTCGCGACGCAGCAGGCGGCGGCCGCGGTCGGCCAGAACGTCCTGATCTATCGCTATCAGCAGGCGCTGCACCCGTTCGGCATCGTCGCGGGACAGGTGCTGCTCACGGCGGGAGACCTCGAGAACCCCACGCCGCGTTCGAATGCGCGCCGAGCCATGGAACGACTGCTCGGCCTGCGCATCCTGCCCGTCGTCAACGAGAACGACACGGTCGCCACGCAGGAGATCCGCTTCGGCGACAACGACCGGCTCGCGGCCCTGGTCGCCGACCTCATCGGAGCCGATGCGCTCGTGCTGCTCAGCGACATCGAATGCCTGTATACGCGCCCGCCCGACGAGCCCGGCGCCCGCCCGATCGACCGTGTCGCCTTCGGCGAGGACCTCGGCGGCTTCGAGTTCGGCTCCACCGTCGTCAACAGTGTCGGAACGGGCGGTGCGGCGACCAAGGTCTCGGCCGCACGCCGGGCCGCGGCATCCGGGATCGGCGTCCTCGTGACCCGCACCGATCTCGTCGACCGCGCCCTCGCGGGCGATGCGGTCGGCACCTGGTTCGACCCCAACCCCGACCCCGTCGCGCCCGTCGCCACGGGCCCCGTCCGCACGTCGATAGGCTGAGCGGATGACGACCACCGCCGCGACGGCGCGCGATCGGATGCTGCGCGCCAAAGACGCCTCACGCTCCATCGCGCTGCTGAGCGATGAGAGCAAGCGCGCGGCGCTGCTCGCGATCGCCGACGGCATCGACTCCGCGGCATCCACCGTCATCGCCGCCAACGCGCAGGACATCGAGCGCGGACGCGCCGGGGGACTGTCGACGGCACTGCAGGACCGCCTCACGCTCGATCAGGCCCGCGTCTCGGCGCTCGCGGACGCGGTGCGCGAGATCGCGGAGCTGCCCGACCCGGTGGGCAGGATCCTCGACGAGCGCACGCTGGCCAACGGCGTCGCGCTGACGAAGGTGACGGTGCCGTTCGGCGTCGTGGGCGCCATCTACGAGGCGCGCCCCAACGTCACGGTGGACATCGCCGCGCTCGCCCTGCGCTCGGGCAACGCCGTCGTCCTGCGCGGCGGCACCGCCGCTGAGCGCACGAACGCCGAACTCGTGCGGGTCATGCGCGCCGCGCTCGGCGAGCAGGGGCTCGACCCCGAGGCCATCCAGACCGTCGACGAGTTCGGCCGGGACGGCGCCCGCGACCTCATGCAGGCGCGCGGCCTCGTCGACGTGCTCGTGCCGCGCGGCAGCGCTCAGCTCATCGAGACCGTCGTGACCGAATCGACCGTGCCCGTCATCGAGACAGGAGCCGGCGTCGTCCACATCGTGCTCGATGCCTCGGCGCCCCTGGATTGGGCGCGCGACATCGTCGTGAACGCCAAGGTGCAGCGGCCGAGCGTGTGCAACGCGGTCGAGACGGTGCTCGTGCACCGCGCCGCCGCCGACCGCGTCGTGGCACCTCTCGTCGCCGCCCTGCGCGAGCACGGCGTCGTCGTGCACGGTGACGAGGAGGTCGGCGCACGGGCATCCGATGTCGTTCCGGCGGCGGACGAGGACTGGTCGACGGAGTACCTGAGTCTCGACGTCTCGATGCGGATCGTCGACGACCTCGACGCCGCGCTCGCGCACATCCGGCAGTATTCGACGCATCACACCGAGTCGATCATCACGACCGACGAGGCCAACGCGGAGCGCTTCCTCGCCGAGGTCGACTCCGCCGTCGTCATGGCCAACGCCTCGACGCGGTTCACCGACGGGGGCGAATTCGGCTTCGGCGCCGAGGTCGGCATCTCGACGCAGAAACTCCACGCACGCGGCCCCATGGGCCTCGCAGAACTGACGAGCTCGAAGTGGCTCGCGCGCGGCTCAGGACAAGTACGCGCCTGACCGCCTAAACTGGAGCCGCGCTGTGCCACAGGCGCGGAGACACCCTCGAAACGGAGCCGGAATGACCATCGCCACGCTGCTCGCCTTTGCCGCCGAAGAGGCGGACCACGGGAACGTGGCCCTCGAGACCGTCGGGTACGGCATCGTCTCGATCGTCGTCTTCGCCTCGCTCGGTCTGGTGACCCTCTCGTACCGCAACGTGGCGAACCGTCACTCCGCCAAGGCCGCCGCGTACGCGAAGGCGCACGCCGACGACGTCCAGCACGCAGGGCACGGACACGGCCACTGAGGCCGAAACCGCATGACGGTTGCGCGCCCCCCGCGGATCGGGGTCATGGGCGGGACGTTCGATCCCATCCACCACGGACACCTCGTCGCCGCGAGCGAGGTCGCGCAGTCATTCGATCTCGATGAGGTCGTCTTCGTTCCCACGGGACACCCGTGGCAGAAGGAAGGCGTCACGCACGGCGAGGACCGCTATCTGATGACCGTCATCGCGACGGCGTCGAATCCGCGCTTCACCGTGAGCCGCGTCGACATCGACCGCGACGGACCGACCTACACGATCGACACGCTGCGGGAGCTGCAGGCCGAGCGTCCCGGAGCCGAGCTCTTCTTCATCACCGGCGCCGACGCCATAGCGCAGATTCTCAGTTGGAGGGACCATGATGAACTGTGGGATCTCGCCCACTTCGTCGCGGTCTCCCGCCCCGGCCACGTCCTGACCACCGACGGACTCCCGACCGACGGCGTCAGTCAGCTCGAGATCCCGGCCCTCTCGATCTCGTCGACGGACTGCCGGGAACGCGTGCGGAGCGGGAATCCCGTGTGGTACCTCGTTCCCGACGGGGTCGTCCAATACATTGCAAAGCACCACCTGTACCGGAGCGAGGCATGAGCACACCCGAGCAGCCGAACACCCCTCCGCTGACCCGCAAGCAGCTGCGCGAAATGCGCAACACGGGGGCGACGCCCATCGTGACGACGGATGCTGCACCAGCGGAGCCCGCCGAATCGATTCCGGTCGCACCCGCACCGCTTCCGCGGCCCGCGGAGCCGGTCGCGGTGCCCGCGCCGCCCGTCGACGATTCGTCGGTCGACCTCGACGCCGTACCGCTGACCCGGCGCCAGGCGCGCCAGCAGGAGCGGATCCGCACGGCTTCGGTGCCCGTCATCACGCCCGAGCTCGCGGCCGCCCACGCGGCATCCATCGCTGCCGTTGCACCCATCTCGACCGTGCCGCAGAGCGACGAGCGCGCAGATGACGACGTCGACGCGCTGCGCAGCATGTTCGCGCCCGCCGACGAGCACGAGGCGGACGACGTCGTCGAGGCCGAGTCAGAGGTGGTCGTCGAGGCCGAATCGGAGGACGTCGTCGAGGCCGAATCGGAGGATGTCGTCGAGGCGGAGCCCGGCGATGGCACCGCTGACGACGTCGCATCCGACCTCGTCGCGTCCGAGGTGGACGACAGCGGCGATCTCACCGACGACTCGGTGGAGATCGACGACCAGATCGACGAAGTCGCACCCGCTGACGTCGCCGAGAGCGACGTCGAAGCCGAGCCCGAAGCCGATGTCGAGGGCGCGCAGGCCGAAGCCAGCTCGCGTGAGGACACGACCGCCGAGCGCATCGTCAATCCTGCACTCGGCGCGGGTGTGATCGCCGGCGAACCCGTGCAGCTCGATCTTCCCCCGTCGTTCGATCAGCTTCTCGCGCGCGGAGCGACCGGCGCCGTGGGCACACCCAACGCCCTGATCCTGTCGCAGACGACGGGGGAGCTGCCCATGGTCGCGCCCGTCACCGCGACGGGTGACGTGCTCGTCACGGGCACCTTCACACTCCCCGAGGGCCTCGGCTCGACGGGGCATGCGCGCGGCACGACCGACGGCAAAGAGCTCGACGCCGTCCTTCTCGACGGCGAACTGCCGGCGCACTCGTCGCCGACGCCGATCGCCGCGAGCGCGGCCGTCAGCACCATCAAGCCTGCCGGCGAAGTCATCCGGCCTCCCGTACCCGAGAAGGGCAGCCGCCTCATGATGTGGCTCGCGATCACGGCGGGCGTGCTCTTCGCCGCCGTCGCCGGGCTCCTCATCGTCGCCGTCCTGACGGGGCTACTGTGATGGCCGCGGGTGCGCAGTCGCACGAGATGCTCGCGGTCGCCGCTGCTGCGGCCGATGCGAAGGGAGGCGAGGACCTCGTCGCGATCGATGTGTCGCAGCCGCTCCCGCTCGTCGATGTCTTCCTCCTCGTGACCGGACGCAACGAGCGGAACGTCGCTGCGATCGCCGACGAGATCGAGGACAAGCTGCTCGAGGCCGGTCACAAGCGGCTGCGCCGCGAGGGCCGCCAGGAGTCCCGCTGGGTGCTGCTGGACTTCGGTGATCTCGTGGTGCACGTCTTCCACGAGCAGGAGCGCGTGTTCTACGGTCTGGAACGTCTGTGGAAGGACTGCCCGGTGGTTCCCGTCGCGCTGCCGAAGCCCCAAACGGGCGAGTGACGCGGTCAGAAGACACCTCCGCCGTGTAGTAGCATTGTCGAGTTGCCTGGAGCGATCGAGGCAGTGTCAGGGCCTGTGGCGCAGCTGGTAGCGCACCTGCATGGCATGCAGGGGGTCAGGGGTTCGAGTCCCCTCAGGTCCACCATGATGCTCTTACTCGAACCCTCGACAAGAGCAATGAGATTATCGGACATTGTGTCCAGGGAGAGCCCGCCGGTTTCGGCGGGCTCTTTCGTTTTCCCCGTGCTGTCGGGGATTCCGGTGGTTGACTGCGCGCGCCGTGCGTCGTGGACCAGTGCTCGGCTGGCTGGGCTGTAGATGATGTCGAATGGCGTTGCGCAGGTCGCTTCCAGCTGGTGCTGGCCGTTGTCGTCGGTGGTGACGAGGATCTTGTCGAAGAGGAGCTGATTGAGCATGCGGCGGATGTGCTCGGGGGCTTGCCGGTAAGTGCTTCCGGCGTGTTGGGCGATGTCCAGCGCGATCGCAATGAGTTCGTCGGCTTCTGTGAGGTCGGCGGTGAGGTTGCTGAGGCTGCGGTTCGTGGCGGCAAGTTCCATGTCGAGGCGTCGTTGCTCGGTGCGGAGCATGTCGATCGGGATCGCGTCGTTGTAGTGAGCTTCGAGGAGCTTGCGTTGGCGGCGCTCGATGGTCTGCTTCGTGGCCTCGAGCTGTTCCCGCTCGGTATCGGTGTCGGTGCGCAGCAGTGTGATGCCGTGGCGGAGGAGTTGTTCGAGGTCGCGGCGGAAGTCGGGTGTGAGGCTGATGCGGTCGTAGAGGTCTTGGATGAGGTCTTCGGCATGTTCGATCTGGATCGATCGGAGGGTGCAGTCGGTGCGCTTGGAGTGTCTGCCGAGGCAGGAGTAGTACGGGTACGTCTCACCGTGACGGTTTTTCACGACCTGCACGACCATGCGGAAGCCGCAGTGCCCGCAGTGCAGGGTCGACTTCAGGTAGTGGTCGTGCTTGATGGAGCGTTCGCCGTTGATCTTCTCCTTCAGGATCGTCTGGACTTTCTCGAAGGTTTCGCGGTCGATGAGTGGCGTGTGGCTGCCGGGGTACTCGGCACCCTTGAACGTGGTGACGCCGGTGTAGTAGCTGTTGGTGAGCATTGAGTGCACGTGGCGGACCTCGACGGGCTTCTCAATCAGGCGTGCGGTGGGCACGGTTGTCAGGCCTCGGCGGACGAGTTCGGCGGTGAGGGTACGGATGGAGTGCTCGCCGGTCGCGTAAGCCGTGAACGCCCAGGCGACCAGGGGCGCGCGGCTGTCATCGACGGTGACGATGCGGTTCTCGCGTCCGTTCTCGATCGTGCGGGTGTTGAGGTAGCCGATGGGTGCTCGGCTGACGGATCCGCCGTTCTTCACTTTCTCGCTCATACCTTTGACGACTTCGTTGGCGAGGTTGCGGGAGTAGAACTCGGCCATCGAACTCATGATGCCGTGCAGCAGGATCCCGCCAGGGGTCTGGTCGATGTTCTCGCTGGTGGAGATGAGGCGGATGCCGAGCTCGTTGAAGCGCTGGTTGAGTGTGACGTCGTCGGCGCGGTTGCGTGCGAGACGGTCGAGCTTGTGCACGATGACGTAGTCGATGTTGCCCTGCTCTGCTTCGAGGTAGCGGAGCATCTCTTGCAGCGCGGGACGGTTGGTCGAGGTGCCCGAGACGCCGCGTTCGACGAACTCTTTGACGACCATAGCGCCAACAGCTTGCGCTTTCTTCTTGTTCGCGTCGCGCTGCGCGGGGATCGAGAACCCTTCTTCTCGGCCGCCGCGTTCGGCCTGCTCGCGGGTCGAGACGCGCAGATACGAGACGGCCCGCTTCGGGGTGAAGCTCTGGGTGAGTGCCGCGAACGGGTCGGCGGCGGGTAGCGGGCTGGCGGCGTGTGGAGTTGTGGTCATGTTTCCATTGACGCTCTCTTGCCCGATTGAGTCCAGTGTGAAATGTTCCTCCTGGTCAAGGTTTTCCACAGGACGCTGATGCGTGTCGGGGTCAGGGCTATGCGATGAAGACATGTACTTCGCCTCCTCGCTCGTGGAACTCGAAGTCGCCGCGCAGATGCTCGAGCATCGCGGCGCGGTCGAAGACGAGGATGTCGTTCGGGATCGCCCATTCGCGGGCGGCGTGGTCGCGGGCGTCGGCCCAGCCGAGGCTTTCGATGAAGTCGTCGATGAACTGCTCGATACGTTCATACGACGCCCAGTGCAGGTTGCTGAAGTCCGCTTCCATGTCGGTGATCGCTTCGACGCCGTTCCATACATGGTCGAGGTAAACGTCGAAGGCTGTGCCGTGTTCACGGCGGAGCCGGTCCAGCTGGCGGGCTTCGTGCCGCGTGGTCGGTTCAGGCGGTGCGCGTCGTTCGGGGGTCCTCGGTGAGGTTGTTCTGTTTTCGGCGTTGTCGCGCGTCAGACTATGTGGCAGGGCTGTTAGTTGAGTCCTGAACGGAGAGTCCGACATGGGAAGACCACCAGTGATTCCGGTGGAGAAGAAGACGAGGATCGTGCTCAGCATCCTCGCTGGCGAGATCACTATCGCTGAGGCCGCGCGCCGCGAGAAGGTGTCTGAGCAGTCGATCGGCAGGTGGAAGGCCGACTTCCTCGAAGCGGGGAAGACCGGGCTCGCGGCGGGCAAGTCCGGGCCGTCGACGCGGGAACAGCAGCTCGAGGCCGAGGTCGCGGACCTCACCCAGGCCCTCGGTGAGGCCGCGGTCGAGATCCGCGTGTGGAAGAAGTCCGCGGAGGGCCGCTTGGGCCCTTCGAAGACCTCGAGGTGATCCGCATCGAGGCGGGCATGTCGACTTCGAGGTTCGTGGAGCTGATCGACATGCCCGAACGGACCTGGCGGCGCTGGCAGGCCAAGGCGCGCCAGGAGCAGCCGCCGAAAGGGCCGTGGCCGCAGCCGGCGAGGGACGCTGCCCGCCCTCTGGTGACCAAGCACGCGTTGGCGAAGCCTGCGTGGGGTCACCGGAAGATCTGGGCGCTGACTCGTCACGACGGTCACAAGGTGTCGCAGGCGACCGTGCTGCGGTTGCTGCGCGATGACGGGCTGATCCTGCCGTCGGAGTATCAGAAGCAGCGCCGCGAACTGGCGAAGGATCGGAAGGCGGCGTTCGCGAAGAACCCGACAGGCCCGAACCAGGTCTGGCAGTTGGACTTCAGCGAGTTCGAGACCACGCAGGGCGGGACGTGGCGGATCGCGGGGTGCCGGGACTGGTACTCGAAGCTCGAGCACCCGTTCCATACCTCACCCACCGGGAACCAGTACGACGCGATCGCCGCGATCGAGCTTGCCCTCGCCGACTACGAGCACATGTTCGGGCACCCGCTCGTCGACACCTGCCCCGTCGATACCGAGACCGGTGAGCTGCTGCCGGTGGTGACGATCGTCACAGACATTCAAGCTGGGTGGGCAGCATTCGAGCAGGTTCGTCGGCCGGCGGGCATGATCGATGTTGTCCGGCACCTGCCCGCCGTCGTTTCATCACCGAGTGGAGCGCATCGGCGACTTCTTGCCTGTTGATCGCGTTGGCGGGTGGGGCCACTGCCGGAGCTCGAGATGCCCTGTTAGGAACCCGGAGACCTCGCCGCCACCGGTCGAGGATCCCTGTTAGCGAATGTCCGGTGCGGATCGACTCCCTCGCGCAGCACGGCCGCCGGCCACGGGATGAACAACGCGAAGGAGTCTCAGATGATCGTCCGAATCGGCGTGGACATCGCCGGCCGCGCCCCGCATCAAGCCACGCTTGCCGACGAACACGGTGACCTGCTGTGGTCCGGTTATCGGTTTCGCACCAGCCCTGCCGATCTTGAGCAGCTGTGGTCGAAACTGCCGGCGAGCGTCACCGCGGAAGACGTGACCGTGGTGATGGAGCCCACCCGCAACGCCTGGGTCCCGTTGGCGGCCTGGTTCCGCCGCCGCGGCGCGACTGTGGTGCTCGTGCCTGCGGAACGATCCGCGGATCTGCGTGCGTACTACGCGAAGCACACCAAGAGCGACCGCCTCGACTCGGTGCTGCTCGCACGGCTGCCGTTGCTGCACCCCGAGGGGCTCTACGCAGAGCGGGGCCTGGGCCCGGGCGACCCGCTGCGGCGGGCCACGAAACTGCACTCCACCCTGGTCAAGCGACGCACCACCAGCATCGCCCGCCTTGACGCCCTGCTCGAGATCCTCGGGCCCGACTGGCACGGAGCGTTCAGCGGCGACCTGTCGAACAAAACCCCGCTGCTGTTCCTTGCCGCAGGCTACGGGGACCCGATCGCGGTGCGGCGGCTGGGACGAGCACGACTGGTCAGGTTCCTCGGCCGTCACTCGCGCGGAGCATGGGGAGAAGCCGTTGCTGACATGATCCTCGCCGCCGCGGCGGCATCACGCGAGCTTTGGGGCGAAGACCTGGAGTTCGCTGAACTCGCCGAGGACATCGCCGTCGAAGCGAGACTCGCATTGCGGATCACGGAAGAACTCAAGGAGGTCGATGACCGTATCGACGCACTCGTCAGGGAACGCGACCCGCGCGGCATCATCACCTCAGCGCCCGGCGTCGGACCCGTCACCGGCGCCGTCATCCTCGGCAGGCTCGGCGACCCGGGCCGGTTCCGTTCCCTCGCCGCCGTGCGCTCCTTCAGCGGCCTGGTCCCCTCGCTCGACTCATCAGGCATCTCCGGCCGCCACGGCGGCCCCACCAAACACGGAGACGCTCTGCTCCGAGAGGCTCTGTTCATCAGCGCAGACCAAGCCCGCAGACAGGACCCGACCCTCGCCGCGAAATACCACCGACTCATGGTCGAGACCGGCAAGCACCACAACACCGCGATCTGTCACATCGCCGCGACCCTGCTCACCCGGATCGCGTCCTGCTGGAACGCGAACACGCCCTACGAGCTGCGGGACATCGACGGCGCCGCCGTCACCCTCGACCAGGGTCGCGCGATCATCCGAGCCCGATACACCGTCCCCGAATCCCTGCGCCGCGCCCGCACCACAACAAGAACGAGCCGGCGAAGCAAGGAGTCGCAACGCGCTCCATCAACCGGCCCGTCCCACCCACAGGCTACCCACCCCGCCGCTTGACATCGCTTAGGAACTCAACGGCGGACCGTTCCGGTCGCTGAACTTCGAGCTGTTCATCATGCGCCACCCCGAGCTGCGGCACGTCCGCACCCGGGTGAAGTCGCCGGGCCAGAACGGGTCACGCGAACGCGGGTTCGGGACGTTGAAGTATGAACGGCTGTTCCTCGACGAGATCCCAGACGCTCTCACCCTGATCGAGCGGGCGGAGGACTACCGGGCCGAGTACAACACCGAGCGCCCTCACGAGGCGATCGCCTGGAACCGGCCGCTGGAGGTGCACATGGGCCTGGCCGACCCCACCATCCCCACCTTTGAAAGAGAAGAAATCCTGCCACCTACTTGACGCGGGACAACCACGACCCCTTCTGGATGGTCGCGCAGTATCTTGTGAGCGCACGATCGATCAGAGTGAAATTGCCCTCCGTTGACACCGTCACGCTAACGAGCCTTCGCGAGTGGGGATGTGATGGAAATCCCCGCGGGTTAGGTTGAGGCCGACGGCTAGGCGAGCGTGAGAAAGAGTTTCTCGAGTTCGTCTTGATCGGGGGCGCCCTCCGTGCCTGGGTGGTTCAAGCATTCTTTCAATGCGCTGGAGATCACAAGGAACCCCGCCCGGTCGAGCGCCTTGGAGACGGCGGAGAGCTGCTGCACGACATCGCGGCAGTGCGCGTCCTGCTCCACCGCGGCGATGACCGCGGCGAGCTGCCCGTGTGCACGACGCAAGCGGTTCACCACCTTGCGCTTCGCCTCCGCATCATGCTGAGCAGGAATAGGGTCTGCTGTTGTCTCATGCCCCATGACCTCTGCCTCCTTCACTGTGTTGAAACGACCTGACTTGACCAACATGATACCCCCCTGGGTATAGTTATCCTATTCCACAGGATACCCCCTGGGGTATATAGAACTAAGGAGAGCGTGATGTGTCGAGCGGTGACCTGTCGTACATGCAGGAAGACGACCTGGGCGGGATGTGGGCAGCATGTCGCGATGGTGAAGGCGGGCGTGCCCGCATCGGACTGGTGCAACGGCAAGCACACTCAGGCGCAAATCGATGCCGCGAAGGCAAACCGGGGCGGGTTCTTCTCCCGCCTGTTCGGCCGCTAAACCGCAGAGAAGGAACGGAACAGGCAATGGCTACGAGGAATCTGACGCTGGACACCTTCGAGGGTGCCGTGAACGGTGATGGCATCGTGTTCGTCGATTTCTGGGCGGCGTGGTGCGGGCCGTGCCGGGCGTTTGCCCTCACCTTCGAGCAGCATCCAGACATTGTGTTCGGCAAGGTTGACACCGAGGCCGAGCAGCAGCTCGCAGCGAGCTTCCGCATCAGCTCGATCCCGACTCTCATGGTGTTCCGCGACGGGATCCCGGTCTACGCCCAGCCTGGGGTTCTCCCTCCTGCGCAGCTCGACCAGCTCATCCAGGGCGCCCGTGACCTCGATATGGACGACGTGCGTCGGCAGATCGCCGAGCGCGGCACGCAGCCCGCCTCCTGAAACCGGCTGAGATCCACTCATCCATCCAGCACATCGTCAGAAAGGACCCTCATTATGTGCGCACGAATCACCTGCTCTGCCTGCGGCAGGCCCACCTGGACCGGCTGCGGCGAGCACATCGAGGATGCCCTCTACTGCGTACCCGAGGCCGACCGCTGCACCTGCAACTGACTCCTGAATCACTACATCACTCGAGAAAGAACTGATCATGCTGCTCGAACGCATCTATGACGAGGATCTCGCACAGGCGAGCTATTTCATCGGCTGTCAGGCGAAGGGCGAGGCCATCGTCATCGATCCCCGCCGCGACATCGATGTCTACCTCGACCTGGCCGAGAAGAACGGCATGCGAATCGTCGCCGTCACCGAGACGCACATCCACGCCGACTACCTGTCGGGCACCCGCGAACTCGCTGCGAGAACCGGCGCCCGGATGCACGTCTCCGACGAGGGCGGGCCAGACTGGACGTACGGCCCCGACTTCGACAGTGCCGTGCGCATGAAGCACGGCCACCGCATCCGGCTCGGCAACATCACCGTCGAGGCCTCGCACACGCCCGGGCACACGCCTGAGCACCTGTCGTTCCTCATCACCGACGGGGCGCAGGCGAGCGAGCCGGGTTTCATGCTCACCGGCGACTTCGTGTTCGTCGGCGACCTCGGTCGCCCCGACCTGCTCGACGAGGCCGCCGGGTTCGTCGACACCCGCTTCCGGGGCGCGAGGGATCTCTTCGCAAGCCTGCGCGACCGCTTCCTCACCTTGCCCGACTATGTGCAGGTGCTGCCGGCGCACGGCTCCGGTTCGGCGTGCGGCAAAGCGCTCGGCGCGATCCCTGCGTCGACCGTCGGCTACGAGCGAAACTTCTCCTGGTGGAGCCAGTATCTGAAGAACGACGACGAACAGGGCTTCGTCGATGAACTGCTCAGCGGTCAACCGGATGCTCACGCCTACTTCGGCCGCATGAAGATCGAGAACAAGATCGGCCCAGCCGTGATCGGCGACATGCCCGAACTCGTTGAATACACGGCAAACGAACTCCGGTCGGCGCTCGATGCCGACTTCGTGATCTTCGTGGACACCCGCCACAACAGTAAGGTGCACGAAGGTACCGTGGAGCGCTCCCTGAACATCCCGGGCGTCGCGAGGGCCGCGAGCTACGGCGCGTGGGTCTATGATCCGCAGATCGAGGATCGCCCGCTCGTGCTCCTCGCCGGCTCGCTCGAAGAGGCGCAGCAGATGCGCGACCACCTGATGCGGGTCGGCATCGACACGGTACGCGGCTACATCACCTCACTCGACGGCCTCGAACTCGTCAAGCCGAAGCTCGTGCAGCCGGAGGCTCTCGACGGCTTTGACGGGGTGATGCTGCTCGATGTGCGCAACCGCACCGAGTACGCTGAGGGCCACCTGCCAGATGCCAAGCAGCTCTCCGGCGGTCGCGTGCTCTGGAACCTCGACCTGCTGCCCGAGCCCGAGGCCGGCACGATCGTCACCTACTGCCAGAGCGGTGTACGCAATAGCGTCGCCGCCAGCGCGCTGCGCCGTCAGGGGTATGACATCGCCGAACTCGACGGTAGCTACGCGGCCTGGGCAGCGCGCCCCGGCAACCAGCCCGTCACCGCCTGACCGGCGCACTCAGGAGTCCGAGTGGAACCCCATCTGATCGTCATCGCGCTCGCTCTGGCGGCGCTGGTCGGCGTGTCCCTCGGGCTCCTGGGCGGCGGCGGATCGATCCTCACCGTCCCGATCCTCGCATATGTGCTGGGGATGGAACCGCGCGAGGCGATCGCCGCGTCTCTCTTCATCGTCGGCGCGACCAGCGCGGTCGGCATGATCGGCCACGCCAGATCGGGACGTGTGCGCTGGAAGACCGGGGCCCTGTTCGGTATCGCGGGCATGGCCGGCGCGTTCGCGGGCGGCCTGCTCGGCGGGTTCATCCCCGGGGTGGCGCTTATGATCCTGTTCGCCATCATGATGATCGTCACCGCGACCGCCATGATCCGCGGTCGCAAGGATCGCGGCGGCGCGGCGCGCGCTGCGGATCACCCGAGGCCGATCCTGCGCATCCTCATCGACGGGCTGCTCGTCGGCATCGCCACGGGCCTCGTCGGTGCGGGTGGTGGCTTCCTCATCGTCCCCGCACTCAACCTGCTCGGCGGCCTGCCCATGGCGATCGCGGTGGGCACCTCGTTGCTCGTGATCGCGATGAAGTCGTTCGCGGGACTCGGCGGCTACCTGTTCTCGGTGCAGCTGCACTGGCCGATCGTGCTCGCTTTCACGGCGACCGCCGTCGCGGGGTCGTTCGCGGGCGTCGCCCTGGCCGGGCGCATCCCCGGACGCGCGCTCCGTAAAGGGTTCGGCGTGTTCGTGCTCGTAATGGGAGCCTTCGTGCTCGTCCAAGAAGCCCCTGCGTTCCTGTCCTTGTTCACCTCAGCCTGAAACGGAAGACGCCTCCAATGATCGCTGACGCCTCAAGCGCCGAAACCCGAGCCTCGCGCATCGGCCGAGTCGTTCCCGGGCACGCGATCCCCGTCATCGACGAGCGGGCTGTGCGCGCGGCCGCGGGAATCATGTTCCTGCTGGGCGGGGCCGCATTCGCGACGGCGTTCTTCACCGGCTCGGCACAGCCGCTGCAGCCCTTCGGCATGTTCTTCATGATCGACATGCTTTTGCGTGTGACCGCAGGTGACCGCTGGTCGCCCACGCTGATGCTCGGCCGCCTTGCGGTGAAAGGGCAGCGCCCGGAATGGGTCGGCGCACCGCAGAAGGAGCTCGCATGGTGGCTGGGCTTCGGCCTCGCCCTCGTCGCCTGCGCGAGCATGGGCCTGTTCGCGGCACCGCTCTGGATCCCCCTCGCGCTCTGCGGCTCCTGTCTCACTCTGCTCTTCCTCGAGACCGCGTTCGGCATCTGCGTCGGCTGCGCCCTACAGAGCCGTTTCAGCAAGCAACCGCCCAAGTACTGTCCGGGCGACACTTGCGATACGGGTTCCAGCACCCACTTTGCTGCGCCCTGGTCTGCGCCAGTCGGACACCCGACCCCTGAACCATCCGTCACCACCAGACCATAATCAAGCTGAAAGGGCCACCCGCCATGCTCCGTTCAATCACTATCTCCCTCTCCGCTGTCGCGCTCCTGCTCGGCTTGGCAGCCTGCTCATCCGCGCCGAACTCGGCTGGCGGTGCGAACCCGGTCGAAGTCGGTGATGCCACGATCCTGCTCGACGTCCGCACCGCCGCAGAGCACTCAGCAGGGCACCTCGATGGAGCCAAGCTGCTCGACTTCAACGGCGGCGACCTCGCCGCCGCGATCCCGAGCCTCGACCCAGACGCCGAATACCTCGTCTACTGCCGCTCAGGCAACCGATCCGGCCAGGCGATCGCGCTCATGGAACAGGCCGGGTTCACGAACCTCACCAACCTCGGATCCCTCGAACAAGCAGCTCAGGCGACCGGGCTACCGATCGTGAACTAAGGACAGACCCTTATCACCTATGGGTATCGGCGCTGCGATGGGCGGCGACGCTATCGGCCCCTACAGTAAAGAGCGTTGCAAAAGTGCTAACGAAAGTGCTAAGCAACCTGTAGGTCAAGGTATCGCGGCGGAGTTATCCACAGGTCACATGTCGTAGATCGTTGATTTTATGCGGCAGAACGCTCGGCCCAGATTCGCGGCGCGAGGGGGTCGAGGTCAGTTCAACTCCCGCGTCGCCGTCGGGTTCATCACCGCGTCTTCGCCCACACCGTGCCCCGGTGCACCCCGAACTGACGAGCCACGGCCTTCACGCTGATGCCCTGTGCGCGGGCTGTTCGCATAGCGTCCACTTCCTCGTCGGTCAGGCGTGTTCGAGGTCGTTTCTTTGGTTCCGCCGACACGCCGATCAACGGGTCGTCGGCCTCGCCGTCGGACTCTGCATCCGCGCAAACCCCTTGATTCCACGCGGAAACCAGCCTCTCGACCCGAGGTCGCCTGTTCCCGCAACGCTCCATTGCTTCCACCGAAATGAAGGCACCCCGAACGGGGTGCCTTCGTCGTTTACGGCAGTATCGCGCCGCTACAGTGAGGACTGAAGCGCACGCGAAGGAGACGACATGAGCAGCACGATCGTGGTGGGTGTCACGGGGGCTCCGGCCGCTCGACGAGCCGTCGATTGGGGGGTCGCCCGGGCGGCAGCGCGTCAGCAGCGTGTCGAGCTCCTCGGCGTCGTCGGCGGTGCCGTCGGCGCAGTGGGCGAGGGCGCTGTGCTCGACGCGGCCACTGCCGCGACCCGCGAACTGCTCGAGGCTGAAAAGGCGCGGGTGGCGGCATCCGGTGTCGATGTCTCGACCCGCATCGAGGTCGGCGATCCCGTTGCGACCCTCGTCGAGGCGACGGCAGGGGCCGATCTGCTCGTGATCGGCAGCGACTACCGCGGTCCGGGTGACGGACCCGCACGCGGCGTGCACGGAATCCGTGTCGTCGCAGGATCCGCGTGCCCCGTCGCGGTCGTGCCCGACATCGATCCCGCAGAGCGGCGCGGCGTCGTGGTCGGCATCGACGGGTCGCCCGTCTCCGAGTCAGCCGTCGCATTCGCGGCTGCAGAGGCCGACCGGCTGGGCGAGCCGCTCATCGCCGTCTGCGCTTGGACGCCCCTCGCGTCGCCGCGCAACGCCCTCATGGTGCTGCCCGAGGAGTACCGCGTGAGCATGGAGCAGCTCGCGCGCGAACGACTCGCCCTCGCGCTCGCGGGTCTGCGCGGGCAGTACCCGGGACTCGAGATCGACGCGCGCGTGGCACAGGGTTTCCCCTCCGACGTCATCAACGACCTGGCCGCCGATGCGCAGATCGCCGTCGTCGGTTCCCGCGGCAGAGGCGCCCTGCGCCGCTTCCTGCTCGGCTCGATCAGCCACGAGGTTCTGCAGCGTCTGGCGACGGTGACCATCGTCGCTCGCTGACGGCAGTTGCACTTTCCCGCCAGGACATGAGAATGTGCTCATGTGGTCGCGTGGATGCGACCTCACCAGCAACGGCACTCCCTGCCCGACCCGAGCGGAGTCCACATGATCGTTCCCGACCTCGTCAACCAAGTCGCGCACGTGCTCAGGCGTCCGGCGGTGCTCGAAGACACGCGCCAGCGCATGATCGCCTTCAGCCCGCAGGATGACCGGATCGACCCGGTACGCGAAGCGACGATCCTGCGACAGCAAGCAGGCTCCGACGTCAGCGATTGGCTGCGTCGCGTTGGGGCCTTCAAGACCGATCGCGCCGTGCACGTGCCCGCGAACGGTGACCTGGAGATGCTGCCGAGACTGCTCGTGCCGGTGCGCTCCGACGGCGAACGTCTCGGGCACTTGTGGTTCATCGAGGCGCCCGACCAGCTGACGGCGGACCAGGTGTCCGTGGCATCCGAATTCGCGACTCGCATCGGTCGCGCGTGGCGGCAGGCGGAGACGGCGATGCAGGACGGCTCTGCAGAGCGGGCGGACCGCTCGATGCGGCTGCTCACCGGCTCGACGAAGATGCGCACCCGCACGGCCCGCGAGATCGTCGGCCGTGGGCACACCTGGAATCAGGGGAGCGTGCGCGTCCTCGTGCTGGCGCTGCAGGGAACCGAGCGCAAGGCGGAACCCTCCGAGGCGCTGCGCAGAGAACTGCGTGCCTCCGCGCTCGGCGCGCTTCGCGCGGTCGGCGGCGCGGGGCTGCACGGATCGATCGGGCAGCAGGGGATCGTCATTTTGACCGGAGGGGCCGGGGCCGACGACGACGCCGTCCAGGAAGCCGCCGAGAGATTCCTCACGATCGCCGAATCGCGCCTGCCGGATGTTCCCGGAGCGGGTCAGGTCGTCGTCGGCACGGGCACGCCCGTCGAGACGCTCGTGCACGCGCGCGCGAGCTACCGCGAAGCGCGGCACGCCATCGAGCTCGGAGCGGCGTTCGGGTTGCAGGAGCGGGTGCTCGCGTGGCCGAAGCTCGGGATCTACCGGGTGCTGCACACGAGCGCGCAGAACGGTCTGCGCGCCGAGGGACTGCAGCCCCGCCTCGACGAACTGCGCACGCAGCGCGACGGCGCCGTGCTGCTGGAAACCCTGGACTGCTACCTCACGACGGGCGGCCAGGTCCAAGAGGCCGCCGCGAGACTGAACCTGCATCGCAGCTCGCTCTACCATCGGCTCGCCCGCATCGAGAAGGTGCTGCGCACCGACCTGCAGGACGGCGCGCAGCGGCTCAACCTGCACGCGTCGCTGCTGCTTCTGCGGCTGGAGTCCTCGCCGCTCTGACCCATCTCCCGCGAGACTGCAACCGCGGGTCGAGACTGCGGGGTCTACCCACGGTTTCGGCGCCCCGATGCGGTCTCGCGGTCTGGGGCGACATTTGTCGCGCGGAGTAGGGTCATCTTCGGACGGCCGCATGATGAGGTCGAGACCGTCACCACCTACCATTACCGAAGACTGGGCGCCGTTGTCGCGCGCGCCAGCGGATGCAGGAGTACCCACGTGAGAAACGTCGCCGCCCGGCTCGGGGCGATCGTCAGTACGCTCGTGCTCGGCCTAGGCTTTGCGGCCGTGTCAGCGCCGGCCGCCACCGCGGCAGACGACGTCACGACTTGGGCCGTGCAGCCCTCGTCCGCCGAGGGGCCGGACGGACGCGACGCCTTCGTCTACACGCTCGCTCCGGGCGAGACGGTGACCGACTACATCGGCGTCTCGAACCTGGGGACGACACCCCTCAACCTGCGGGTCTACGCGATGGATGCCGCCATGACGGCCGACGGCGCCTTCACGCTGCCGCCCGCGGACACCCCCTCGACCGATGTCGGCACCTGGGTCGGGTTCAACGGCGACGGCGTCTTCACCGTCGAGCCGGGGACGCGCATCGACGTGCCCTTCCGCCTGACGGTGTCACCCACGGCATCGCCCGGAGATCACGCGGGCGGGATCGTCGCGTCGGTCGTCGAACTCGCCGGCGGCGGCGACGGCGAGCAGCAGGTCGCGGTCGATCGCCGCGTCGGCGCACGCGTCTACGTCAACGTCCCGGGCGATCAGCTTCCGGCGGTGGACGTGTCGAACGTCTCGATCGCCTACTCGGCGTCGCCCATCTTCGCGTCGGGCCCGGCGACGGTCTCGTTCGACGTGACCAACGACGGCAACATGCGCGTGGGG
Organism: Microbacterium sp. NPDC055910; assembly: GCF_042271185.1. Lineage (NCBI taxonomy): Bacteria > Bacillati > Actinomycetota > Actinomycetes > Micrococcales > Microbacteriaceae > Microbacterium > Microbacterium sp. NPDC055910. Next base: position 36,568 of record NZ_JBHJZS010000020.1, on the reverse strand, counting down.
GGCCCTGCCACGATCGAGATCACCGGCCCCTTCGGGCTGTCGCTCGATGCGGTCCACGAGATCGAGGTGCCCGAGATTCTGCCGGGCGCGACCGTGACCCTCAGCGCCGAGCTGGAGGATGTGCCGCCCGCACTCCTGCTCTTCGCGACGGTCACCCTCGAGCCCATGATGTCCGGCGCGGCAGCCGACGTCGATGGCGAGCATTCGGCGACCGGGATGGCCTGGGCCGTGCCGTGGCTGCTCATCGTCGCGCTCGTGATCGTCATCGCGATCATCGTGCTCGTCTGGCTGCGCGGCCGTCGTCTGCGCCAGCGCCTCGCTGCGGCAGAAGCGGCCGCAGCCGAAGCCACGGCGGCATCCGCTGCGCGCGAATCCGTGACCGAGCCGAGCGGCACCGCCGCCGGTCCGACGGAGGTCGCGCTCGAGCGCGACCTCCCCGAGTCCGATGAACCTGCTCGCTCCAGCTGACGCGAGCACACCCGCCTCTCACCCGATGAAAAGGAGAAGCAGTAACATGCAACATTCCACCAAGGCCACCGCGCGACGTCGCGCTCTGGCCGTAGGGATCGCGGTTCCCGCGGTCGCCTGCAGCCTGGTGTTGGCGGCCAACCCCGCGAACGCCGACACCGCGACGACGCCCACGTTCGTCGACGGGATGGCACAGGCGGTCTTCACGACCGACCGCAACGCCTGGATCCGCGAAGAAGCGTGGGTCGAGAGCGAGATCGACTCCGACGGAGACGGCAAGCTCGACCTCATCCACATCGACGTGACGCGCGTTCCCGAGACCGCCAATGGCCTCAAGGTTCCCGTCGTCTTCGAGATCAGCCCGTACTACGCCGGCGGCGGCGCCGTCGAGAACTGGTCCGTCGACCACGAGCTCGGCGCTCCTCCGACCTCGAAGCCGGGCTTCCCCGCGCCGCGGGAACCCCGCACCAGCCCGAAGATCTCCTCGAGCCACGAGGCGACCTGGGTTCCGCGCGGCTTCGCCGTCGTGCACGCCGAGGGCATGGGCTCCGGCTTCTCGGAAGGCTGCCCCACGACGGGCGGTGTCAACGAGACGCTCGCCGGCAAGGCCGTCGTCGACTGGCTGAACGGCCGGGCGAAGGGCTACACGAGCATGGACCGCTCGCAGCAGGTCACCGCTGACTGGACCACCGGCAGCGTCGGCATGATGGGCACCTCGTACAACGGAACGCTCCCGACCGCCGTCGCCACGACCGGCGTCGAGGGCCTCGACGCGATCGTCCCGATCGCGGCGATCTCGAACTGGTACGAGTACTACCGCTCGGACGGCGCCGTGCGCGCGCCCGGCGGCTACCAGGGTGAAGACGCCGACGTGCTCGCCGACTACGTGCACACGCGTCCCGACCAGGCCACCTGCCAGCCCGTCATCGACCAGATCCGCGCCGAGCAGGACCGCGTCACGGGTGACTACAACGGCTTCTGGGACGAGCGGAACTACCTGAACGACGTCGACAAGATCAAGGCGGCGACGCTCGTGACGCACGGTCTGAACGACCGCAACGTCATGATGACGAACGCGTCCGACCTGTACACGGCGCTCAAGAAGACCAGCACGCCGCACCAGATCTACCTGCACCAGGGTGGTCACACCAGCACCCTGCCCGCGGACATCGTGAACCGCTGGTTCACCCGCTATCTGTTCAAGCACGAGAACGGCGTCGAGAGCATGCCGAAGGCGACCGTGCAGCGCGAGGATCGCGTCAACACGCCGTACGCCAACTGGCCCGACGTGGCTGCGGCCGACGTGACGCTGAACTTCCACGCGGCCGATGTCGCGAACGGTGTGGGAACGCTGGCCTTCGGCACGGAGCGCGACGCCGTCACCGAGACGATCATCGACGACGCATCGCTGCGCACGCAGGCGCTGGCTGCAGCCGCTGAGTCGCCGAACCGCCTCGTCTACCAGACGAACGCTCTGACGGACTCGGTCCGTTTCTCGGGCACGCCCCGCGTGTCGCTCGACATGGCGGTGGACCGCGAGAAGGCGAACCTCTCCGCCGCTCTCGTGGAGTACCCGGCGAACGGTGCACCGAAGATCATCACGCGCGGTTGGATGGACGTGCAGAACCGCGAGTCCGCTGCGCGCACCGACGCGATCGTGCCCGGTGAGTTCAACCAGTTCACCTTCGCGTTCGAGCCGCACGACTACGTGTTCCCGGCCGGATCGAAGATCGGCGTCGTCGTGACGTCGTCGGACAACGAGTTCACCGTGCGCCCCGCGCCCGGCACGAAGCTGACCGTCGACCCCTCGGGTTCGTCGCTCACGCTGCCGGTCGTCGGCGGTGCGCAGGAGCTGCTCGCCCGCCTCGGCGCCAGCGGACCCGGCACCGACCACCAGGTCATCACGACCGAGGTCGAGCAGGGCACGCTCTCGCTCACCGTCACCAGTGACGAGCCCGTCGTGCTCGAGTCGGTCGCCCTCACGGGTATCGACCAGACCACGACCGGCGCGCTGCACCCCGTCGACGTCCTCGATGCGCGCGGCACCGCCGCGGGCTGGGACCTGACGGCGCAGATGTCCGACTTCACGAGCGGAACCGGCAGCATCCTGGGTGAGAACCTCGGATGGACCCCGAACGCGCGTGCGGCGGACAGCGACCTGCCCACCGACGGCTCGCAGAACTCGGTCGTCACCCCGGGTGCACCGGCTGCTCCGGGAACCGGCATCGGCGACTCGGCGACGCTCTGCGCCTCCGCCGCAGGACACAGCGCGGGTTCGTTCACGTGCGGTGCTGACCTCGTGCTCGGCGTGCCGGGCTCGACCCGGGTCGGCACGTACTCGGGCGTTCTGACGCTGACGCTCATCTGAGCCATCGGACGGGTGGTGCGCGGCGGCGAGTCCGCCCGCACCACCCGTTCGTGTTTCCGGACCTTGCGTCGGCGGCGCGTCTGCATGAGCCTGGACATATGCCTCACCGCCGATCCGCCGTGCTCGTCGCGGTGATCGCGCTGGCTCTGGCCGCATCCGGGTGCACCGCCGACAGCCCCTCGCCGCGTCCGACATCCGCCCCTGCGGACACGCCGACTCCGGAGGCAACGATGGCGCCGGCCGGGGCCTGGCGCGTTGCCGATGAACCCGAAACGCTCACGGAGGGCCTTTCGGCGCCCTGGTCCGTCGCGCCGCTCCCCGGGGGCGGCGCTCTCATCTCGGAACGCGATTCGGGCACGATCCTCGAGCTCACGCCGACGGGCGATCTGCGCGAGGCGGGACAGGTGCCGGGGGTCGTCGCCGACGTCGAATCCGGCCTCCACGGGCTCGCCCTGCTCGAGGCCGACGACGCGACGTGGCTGTACGCCTACCACGGCACCGACGCCGACAACCGCGTGATCCGGATGCCACTGCTCGGCCCCGAAGGAGCACTCGAGCTCGGCGCGGGCGAGGTGATCCTCAGCGGCATCCCGCGCGCGACGACGCACAACGGGGGACGCCTGGCCTTCGGCCCGGACGGTTACCTCTACGTCACGACGGGTGACGCGCAGTACGGCGACGGCGCCCAGGACCCGGACTATCTCGGCGGCAAGATCCTGCGGGTGACGCCGGACGGACGGGCCGCGCCCGGCAATCCGTTCGACTCGGTCGTCTGGTCTTCCGGGCACCGCAACGTGCAGGGCATCGCGTGGGCCCCGGACGGCACGATGTGGGCGAGCGAGTTCGGTCAGAACACCTGGGACGAACTCAACCGCATCGAACCCGGAGGCAATTACGGGTGGCCACTCGTCGAGGGCGACAGCACCGACGCGGAGTTCATCGCCCCGGTCGCCGTCTGGGCCACCGCCGACGCGAGTCCGAGTGGCATCGCCGTCGTCGGCGAGACGGTGTTCATCGCGGGACTGCGCGGCGCGCGGCTGCTCTTCCACGATGCGACGACGGGCGAGACGGGCGTCGCACTGACCGGCCAGGGCCGCCTGCGCGACGTCGTCGCCGCGCCCGACGGCACCCTGTGGGTGCTCACGAACAACACCGACGGCCGCGGTCAGCCCGACGCCGGCGACGATCGGCTGCTGCGTCTCACGCTGGTCGAGAGATAGAGGCCGCCTGGGCGGATGAGCCGGCGCGCTTATGCTGTCCGGATGACTCGCCATCGCCCGCTTCTGGCCGCGCTGCTGTGCCTCGGTGCACTCGTGGCGCCGTCTGCTCCGGCCGTGGCAGACACGGGCGCTGAGGAGCCGCTGGTCGTCGTACGCGCCGCGACGCCGGAAGACGGCGCGGCGCGTGCGGCTGCCCTGAGGGATTCGCTGTCGCTGCGTGAGCGGGCCGCGACGGTCGTGATGGGACATATCCCGACGACGGATGCCACGGCGGTGAGCGCGTACGTCGCGTCGACGGGCGTCGGCGGCTTCATCCTGATGGGCTCGAACATTCCGGCCACCGAGGCCGAGCTGCAGAGTCTGACGGCGGCGATGACCGTCGATCCGGCGCTGCCGCCCCTGCTCGCGATCGATCAGGAGGGCGGAGACGTCACACGCCTGCCGTGGGATGACTTCGCCTCGGCCATCGTGCTTAAGGACCGTCCCGTCGACGAGGCGCGGGACGCCTTCGCGGGCCGCGCCGCACTCGTGCAGCGTGCGGGCGTCGCCGTCAACTTCGGGATCGTCGCCGATGTCACGAGCGATCCGGGGATGTTCATCCACCGACGGGCGCTCGGCACGACGCCTGCCGCGGGCGCGGAGCGCGTCGCCGCGGCGGTCGAGGGCGAGCACGGCACCGTGCTCTCCACGCTCAAGCACTTCCCGGGGCACGGGGCGGCGCCCGGCGATTCGCACGCCGGCATCCCCTCGACCGACATGCCCGCCGACCTGTGGCGCGCGACGGCGGGGGAGCCGTTCGCCGCGGGAATCGACACGGGCGCCGAGCTGCTCATGTTCGGCCACCTCGCCTACACGGCCGTCGACGCTGCACCGGCGACCCTGTCGCCCGAGTGGCATCGCATCGCCCGCGAGGATCTCGGGTTCGACGGCGTCATCGTCACCGACGACCTCGGGATGCTGCAGGCCTCGGGAGACCCCGCCTACGCCGATCCCGTCGCGAACGCGGTGGCTGCTCTCGCCGCCGGGAACGACATGGTGCTCGCCGTCATGTTCTCGACGGCCGATTCGGCGACCCTCATCATCGACGGCATCGTGGCGGCGGTGGAGTCGGGGGCGCTGCCCGCCTCGCGGCTGGACGACGCTGCCGCCCGCGTGCTCGAGCTGCGTTTGCAGCTCGCGGCAGACGGGCGGGGCCTGCTGCCGTGCACGGAGTGCGCGCCGGCCGAGTGATCAGCCGGGCTCGACGACGTCGAGCAGGCGGGCACGCAGTGCCTGCCCGCGCGCGGCGAACGCACGCTGCGCACGCACGTACGTCGCCTTGCCCTCCGCCGTTTCGATCGGAACGGGCGAATACCCCCACGCCGCGAGGTCGTACGGTGAAGCCCGCATGTCGAGCGTGCGGATGTCTCGGGCGAGCTCGAACGCGTCGAGCAGCAGATCACCGGGCACGAGCGGCCCCAGCTTCACGGCCCACTTGTAGAGGTCCATGCCGGCGTGCAGGCAGCCGGGCTGCTCGAGGGCAGCCTGCGTCGCGCGCGTCGGCTGCTCGCGGTTGAGCGGTACCGCCGCGGGCGTGAAGAAGCGGAACGCGTCGGCGTGCGTGCACCGCAGCTCGGCCGCCTCGACGACGGCGTCGGTCTCGGCCTGCCCGAGCCGCAGAGGTTCGGGGTGGCGGTGCTCGCCCTGGCGGTAGACCATCGCCCACTCGTGCAGTCCGAAGCAGCCGAAGCCCGCGGGGCGAGCCGCGGTCGCGCCGAGAATCGCGGCGATGCCGGCCAGGAGCGACCCCCGGTCGGCGCGGAACGCGGCCGAATCGACCGTCAGCGATCCCGGGTCGCCGCCCGCAGCGTACCAGCGCCACGTCGCGCGCGGCTCAGCAGCGGCATCCGCCAGCTCGATCCCCGCTCCGGGGTGCCACCGCCGCAGCACGGCCGGCTTGTACGAGTAGTACGTGAAGAGGAAGTCCTCGACGGGATGCCGCTCACCGCGGCGCGCGCGCTGCCGGTGCGCCGCCGTCAGCGCATCGGCGCGCTCTTCGTGCCGCGTCTGGGCCGCACGCCACGCGTCGACGTCGAGGACGGTGCGGGATGCGGCGAGCGTGGACACCGTTCGAGGATAGGCGCCGCGGCTCAGGAAGCCTCGTCGACCGGCTCGATGAGCGCGGGGGAGTCGTTGCGCACGTTGCCCACAGCGGTCGACACGACGTGGTCGTCGAGCGTCTCTGCGACGGCCGGTGCGGCGTCGATCGCGGCGTCGAGCACATCGCGGACGTTGTCGGTGTCGGTGTCGAGCCAGGCGTCGGCGTGGTCGGCGTCGACGAACAGCGGCATGCGGTCGTGGATCGACCCGAGCCGCCCGATCGAGTCGCGCGTCAGGATCGTGAAGCTCAGGAGCCACCGGCTCGGGTCGTCGTCGGCCTTCGCGGGGTCCTTCCACCACTCGTACAGACCCGCGAAGAAGAGCGGCGAACCGTCGGCGGGGTGGATGTAGTGCGGGACCTTCGCGCCGTCGGCGCTCTTCCACTCGAAATAGCCGGATGCCGGGACGACGGCTCGTCGTCGCTGCAGCGCCGTGCGGAACATGGGTTTGTCTTCGAGCTCTTCGGCACGTGCGTTGAACGCGCGGGAGCCGATCTTCGGATCCTTCGCCCACCCCGGCACGAGTCCCCAGCGGGCGGGCTCGAGCCGGCGCGTCGGCGGGTCGGTCTTGCTGGAGTCCAGCACGATCCCGACCGTGCTCGTCGGAGCGATGTTGTAGGACGGCGGCGGCAGGTCATCTCCCGCGACGTCGACGCGCAGGACGCCCACGAGCTCCGAGCCGGCACTGGCCACGACGAATCGTCCGCACATGGCGCCAGCCTACGTCGGGGGGCAGACATCGATGACGCCGACTTCTTCGAGTCTCTCGAGCAGTCCCGCGCCGTCGTTGTCGGCGACCCAGGGGATCCCCGCCGCGGAGTGGTCGTTGACGGCGGTGCGACCGCCCGCGAGAACCGCTTCCGCGGGGGTGAGCCTCCGGATGGCGACAGCGACGACGTTGCCGGGGTGCTCGCTCGTGAACGTCGTATACAGGTCATCGTCGTGCTGGCCGTCATCGCCGATGAGGAGCCACCGCACCTGGGGGAACTCCTGCGCGAGCCGGCGCAGGTTCGTCTCTTTGTGCGCCCTGCCGCTGCGGAACCACCGGTCGTGCGTGGGGCCCCAGTCGGTGAGCAGCATCGCCCCGGGCGGGAAGACATGGCGCCGCAGGAACCGGATCAGGGTCGGTGCGATGTTCCATGCCCCCGTCGACAGGTACACGACCGGCGCGCCGGGGTGATCGCGCACGACCCGCTCCAGCAGCACCGCCATGCCGGGAACCGGCTGGCGGGCGTGCTCGTTGACGACGAACGAGTTCCACGCCGCCACCAGGGGGCGCGGCAGCGCCGTCACCATGACGGTGTCGTCGACGTCGGAGACGACGCCGAAGCGCACGTCGGGTCCCACGATGAACACGCGCGTCTCGATGGGCTCGCTGCCCTCGACCGACATCGTGAAGGTCTGCCATCCCGGCTCGAGCGTCGCGGGCAGCCGGGTGTCGATGACTCCGCCGCGATCGGCGACGACCTCGTGGGTCACACCGGCGATCGTGACGCTCACCTGCGCGTAGCCCACGGGCACGGCGGCGAAGCTGCGCCATCCCCGCACACCGGCGTACTCGCCGGGGTTGCGCGGCTTGACGGGGGGGACGATGAGGACCCGACCGAGCACGCGGATCCAGCCGACGCCGCCGTACCCGGGGAACGGCGTGACGGTCGGCGTGAGGCCGCGTGCGCGCACACGGCGTTCGCGCCACGTGTGCAGACGGTGCTCGAGTCGGGCCAGCCACAGCACCTTCGTGGGCGCCGGGGCCTCGGAGTTCTCGGGCATCCCCTCAGTCTTTCACGTCGTCCGTGTCGATCCTGGACGGCTCGGCGTCGCCGTCGCTGTCGACCGACGGCGTCAGGTGGCGTCGTTCGGAGCGCACGATGATCCTCTTGACGAGCACGACGGCGAGCAGGAAGAGCACGATGACGCCGACGAAGATGTATGCGGCGAAGTGCAGCTGGTCCGCGAGTGCCCGGTAGCCTCCGGCGGCGGCGGCCGAGACCGAGATGTAGGCGGTCGACCAGATGATGCAGGCGGGGGTCGTCCAGGCGAGGAAGCGGCGATACGAGTACTCGCTCATGCCGACGGTGAGCGGCACGAGCGAGTGCAGGACGGGGAGGAAGCGCGAAAGGAAGATCGCCGGACCGCCGCGGCGCTGTAGATAGCGCTCGGAACGATCCCAGTTGTCCCGGCCGATCCACCGGCCCACGCGCGAGTCGCGGATCTTCGGTCCCAGCAGCCGCCCGAGCCAGAACCCGATGCTCTCGCCGATGAGCGCTCCGATCACGACGACGACGACGAGGATGGCGCCCTCGGCGAAACCACCCACCGCGGTGCCGGCGACGATCACGATGGTGTCCCCGGGGACCACGAGGCCCACCAGCACGCTCGTCTCGAGCATGATCGCGATGCCGGCGATGACGGCACGCACGACGGGATCCACGCTCTGAACAGTGTCCAGCAGCCACGTCAGGATCTCGTTCACCCCACGAGCCTAAAGCGCACGCATCGTCCTAGCCTGGGAACATGACGCAGTCTCTCCCGCCGGTCGCCCTGCCGCGCTGGATGGACCCGTCGACGGCGTTCGCGTACTTCGCGCGGCGCCATACCGACGTGTTCTGGCTCGACGCCGGTCCCACCGCGGATTCGGGATGGAGCTGGGTCGGCGTCGGCGACCGTGAGACGGACGTGGAGCGCGTGCGTGCGGTCCGGTGCGGCGGGCCGGCCGAACCGCCGGTGGGCGGTCCGCTCCAGGGTGGCTGGGTCGGCTGGCTCGGCTACGAGGATGCCGCGGGCCGGGCCGGCGCGCCCGTCTCGGCCGATGACGGCACGACTCCGCCCGAGGCGTGGCTGCGCGTGCGTCGCTTCGTCGCGTTCGATCACACCGCGCGTCGCGCGTGGGTGTTCTCGCACGCGGGGGAGCGTGACGCGCTCGTCGCGGGTCTCCTCGGCGCCGCGCCCGCCCCGTCCCCTGCCGCGGCGCCCGACCTGGGGCCGGCACGCGTCCGTCACAGCCCGCGTGAGTACGCGCGCCTGATCCAGCGCTGCCGTGATGCGATCCGGGCGGGGGACGCCTACCAGCTCTGCCTCACGACGCGGTTCGATGTCGCGGCATCCGTCGATCCCGGCATGGTGTTCCGGCGACTGCGCGACGCGACGCCCGCACACCACGGCGGCCTCGTGCTCACCGGCGGGCACGCTCTCGCGAGCGCGAGCCCTGAACGCTTCCTCGAGGTGAGCGGGGGCCGCGTGCGTACGCGGCCCATCAAGGGCACGCGCCCCCGCGGCCGCGACGCCGCCACCGACGCGGCTCTCGCACGCGAGCTTCGTGAAAGCGAGAAGGAGCGAGCCGAGAACGTCATGATCGTCGACCTCATGCGAAACGACCTGTCTCGCGTCTGCGAACCGGGTTCGGTGGGCGTGGACGGTCTCCTCGAGGTGGAGTCGTACCCCGCCGTGCACCAGCTCGTCAGCACCGTGTCGGGGCGACTGCGCGAGGACTCGACCGTGGGAGAGCTGCTCGCGGCGACCTTTCCCGCCGGCAGCATGACCGGTGCGCCGAAGCTGTCGGCCATGACGATCCTGCACGGGCTCGAGGGCGCGCCGCGCGGGGTCTTCTCGGGCGCCTTCGGCTGGGTCGGCGACGACGGGGCCCTCGACCTCGCGATGGTCATCCGGTCGGTCGTCGTGCATCCCGGCGGAGCGTACGTCGGAGCCGGCGGTGGCATCACGTGGCGGTCGGATGCCGCCGACGAGGTCGCCGAGGTGGGCATCAAAGCCCGCGGTCCGCTCGCCGCCCTCGGGGCGCATCTGCCGCACGGCTGGTGAAGCAGGGGTCGGCTAATCTGGAGGGTGGCGCTCCCGCGCTTCGCCCGGCATCCCATGATTGGTGTTTCTCCGTGAGTCATACCCTGCCCCCCGACACCACGGCCGACAGCGGCGCCTACGACCCGCACGCCGTCCAGCGCAAGTGGCAGGCACGGTGGGAAGAGCAGGATCCGTTCCGCGCGGGCGGTGAAGAGGACACCCGGCCGCGCAAGTACGTGCTCGCGATGTTCCCCTACCCGTCGGGCGATCTGCACATGGGGCACGCCGAGAACTACCTCTACTCCGACATCGTCGCCCGCTCGTGGCGTCACCGCGGCTACAACGTGCTCAACCCCATCGGGTGGGACTCGTTCGGTCTGCCCGCCGAGAACGCCGCCATCAAGCGCGGCGCCGACCCGCGTGAGTGGACGTACGCCAACATCGCGCAGCAGCGGGCCGGGTTCCACGCCTACGGGGTGTCGTTCGACTGGAATCGCGTGCTGCACACGAGCGATCCCGACTACTACCGCTGGAACCAGTGGCTGTTCCAGCTGCTGCACGAGAAGGGCCTCGCGTACCGCAAGCAGAGCCCCGTCAACTGGTGCCCCAACGACCAGACCGTGCTCGCGAACGAGCAGGTCGTCGACGGCCGGTGCGAGCGCTGCGGCGCCGAGGTGGTCAAGAAGAAGCTGACGCAGTGGTACTTCAAGATCACCGACTACGCCGACCGCCTGCTCGATGACCTGAACCAGCTCGAAGGATTCTGGCCGCACAAGGTGCTGCAGATGCAGCGCAACTGGATCGGCCGCTCGGTGGGCACCGACATCGAGTTCGAGATCGAGGGGCGCGACGAGCGCGTCACGGTCTTCACGACGCGCCCCGACACGCTGCACGGCGCGACGTTCTTCGTCGTCGCCCCCGACAGCGACCTGGCCGCCGAGCTCGTCGCCGACGCCGATGCCGACGTGCAGTCGCGCTTCCAGGACTACCTCGCCACGGTGCAGAAGCAGACCGACATCGAGCGGCAGAGCACGGACCGCCCCAAGACCGGCGTCTTCCTCGGGCGCCACGCGATCAACCCCATCAACGGCGAGCGACTGCCGATCTGGGCCGCGGACTACGTCCTGGCCGATTACGGTCACGGCGCGGTCATGGCCGTGCCCGCGCACGACCAGCGCGATCTCGATTTCGCCCGCGCCTTCGACCTGCCGGTGCGCGTCGTCGTCGACACGACGGCCCCCGTCACGGGGTCGATCCCGGTCATCGAGCTCGATGACGAGGGTGTCCCGATCGATCCCGGCACGGATGCGGCATCCCTCGAGGATCCGGCGCAGACCGGGGTCGCCCTGACGGGTGAGGGCCGCCTCATCAACTCCGGCTCGCTCGACGGCATGTCCAAGCGCAACGCCATCGCGCGCGTCACGGAAGAACTCGAGGCGAAGGGGCTCGGCCGGGCCACGAAGTCCTACCGTCTTCGTGACTGGCTCATCTCGCGTCAGCGCTTCTGGGGCACCCCGATCCCGATGGTCCACACGGCCGACGGTCGCATCGAGCCGGTTCCCGCCGACCAGCTGCCGCTCGTCCTGCCCGACGCGCACGGCCTGGACCTGTCCCCGAAGGGGACGTCGCCCCTCGGCGGCGCGACCGAGTGGATGCAGACCGTCGACCCCGTGACGGGCGAGCCGGCGCTGCGCGACCCGGACACGATGGACACGTTCGTCGACAGCTCGTGGTACTTCCTGCGCTTCCTCAACCCCGGCGACCCCGATCAGGCGTTCTCGCGCGACCAGGCGGACCGCTGGGCACCGGTGGACTTCTACATCGGCGGCGTCGAGCATGCGATCCTGCACCTGCTGTACGCCCGGTTCATCACGAAGGTGCTCTTCGACTTCGGCTATGTCGACTTCACCGAGCCGTTCTCGTCGCTCATCAACCAGGGCATGGTGATCCTGGGCGGCGCGAAGATGTCCAAGAGCAAGGGCAACCTCGTGCTGTTCTCGGACGAGCTCGAGGCGCACGGCGCCGATGCCTTGCGCGTCGCACTCGCCTTCGCGGGACCCGTCGAAGACGACAAGGACTGGGACGACGTCTCGACGACGGGAGCGGCGAAGTTCCTGGCGCGCGCGTGGCGCGTCGCGCACGACGTCACGAGCGCACCGGATGCCGTGTGGGCCGACGGCGACGCGGCGCTTCGCCGCGTCACCCACCGGCTGCTGTCGGATGCGCCGGGGCTCATCGAGCAGACGAAGTTCAACGTCGTCGTCGCGCGGCTCATGGAGCTCGTCAACGCGACGCGCAAGACGATCGATTCGGGCGCCGGCGCCGCCGACCCCGCTGTGCGGGAGGCCGCCGAGGCGACGGCCATGATCCTCGACCTGTTCGCGCCGCACACGGCCGAAGAGATGTGGGAGATGCTCGGCAACGATTCGTTCGTCGGCGTCGTGCCGTGGCGTCAGGCCGACCCGGCCCTGCTCGTCGAGGAGTCCGTCACCGCCATCGTGCAGATCGACGGCAAGGTGCGCGCGACGCTCGACGTGCCCGCGCGTATCTCCGGCGACGACCTCGAGGCGCTCGCCCGCGGAGACGAGCGGGTGCTGCGCTCGCTCGGCGATCGCGAGATCGTGCGCGCGATCGTGCGCGCACCGAAGGTCGTGAGCTTCAGCACGCGCTGACCGGCTCCTCCCCAGGCGGGTACGGCCCGCGGCAGCGCACGGATCGGAATGCCCGTCGTCACGAGCGGCCTCGCCCGCCCTAGCGTGGCGGCGTGACCACGGCCGAGGATCCGCCCGCGACACGCCGCCGGCTCGGCGTGGGCGCCGCCGTCGTCCTCGTCATCGCGACGCTCGCCGTGACCGTCGGGATCGGCATCGTGCGCGGTGCCGTCGCGCCGGTCGAGTCCGTCGCGTTCGATGAGGTGACGGATGCACCCCGGGAGCGGGCCCCCGACCTCTACGCGCACGTTTCGGGGGCCGTCGTCGCACCCGGGCTCTACGTGCTGCACCCCGGCGCCCGGGTCGTCGACGCCATCGCGGCAGCGGGTGGGTTCGTCGACGGAGCGGCGCGCGACGCCGTCAATCTCGCGCGTCCACTCAGCGACGGCGAACAGGTGGTCGTCCCGAAAGAAGGGGATGAACCGGCATCTGCCGACATCGCACCGGTGACCGACGGCCGTGTCAATCTCAACGTGGCCGACGCGACGACGCTCGAGACGCTGCCGCGCGTCGGGCCGGCCATCGCGCAGCGCATCATCGAGTGGCGCGAGCAGCACGGGCGGTTCACGAGTGTCGACGACCTGCTCGCGGTGGCCGGGATCGGTGACAAGATGCTCGAGTCGCTGCGCGATCTGGTGACGGTCTGAGCGCGTAGGCTCGGATTCATGGCCCTCGGTGCGACGATCCACACGTTCGATGTGCAGCTCGCCGACGTCGACCGCGGAGTCTACGAGGACCTCATGCTCCGTGTCGCGCGGCATCCGTCCGAGACCGACGCCTTCATGATGACGCGCGTGCTCGCCTTCTGCCTCGAGCATGAAGAGGGCATCTCCTTCAGCGAGGGCGTCTCGGCGACGGACGAGCCGGCGGTGCTCGTGCGAGACCTCACGAACCGCGTGACGGCATGGATCGAGGTCGGCTCGCCCGACGCGGCGCGACTGCATCACGGCAGCAAGCTCGCCGACCGCACCGTCGTATATACGCACCGCGATCCCGCGAAGGTCATCGCGACGTGGTCGGGCAAGCGCATCCACCGATCGGCCGAGATTCCCGTGCGCAGCTTCGATTCGGGCTTCATCGATTCGGTCACGCCGGCGATCGAACGCCGCAACACCGCGACCCTCTCGGTGACCGAGGGCCATGTGTACCTCGAGCTCAACGGGCAGTCGTTCACCTCGACGATCCACGAGCACGCGATCCCCTGACACTCCAGCTCCTCCCCACCCGCGCAGTCACCGCACTTCTGCACGGATGACCGGCGTGGCCGCCGTGGCCCCGAGGCGCGTCACTAGCGTCAGGCCGTGGCGGATGACGGTCGGCTCAGACGGCGCCTGCGGCTGCTTCCCGCCGCCGGTGTCGCGTGGGCGACGGCGGCCTTCACGACCGCCGCCCCCGACAGGGCGACCGAGGTCGCGGGCGGTCTGTGGGCGACGGCGCTGACCCTCGTGCTCGTGCTGTCCGTCCGTCCACGAGCGGGGCGGCGGGACACGTTCCGAGGCGTGGCGGTCGTGCTCGTCGTGGCGCTCGCAGCCGGTGGTGCCGCGGCATCCCATGTCGCCCTCGCGCACGGCGCGCGCGCCGAGCTCGCGACACTCGCCGTCGACGGCGGCCGCTTCATCGAGGTGCGGGCGAACGTCATCGGCAAGGTCGAGCGCCGCGTCGACGGCACGCTCGCCTTCGATGCCCGGGCGAGCGCCGTGCGCATCGGGTCCGTCGAGCACTCCGTGACGGGCGAGATCGTCGTGCGCGTCGCTCCCGGCGATATCGAAGGAGACCGCGACGACCTCGATGTGGGAGCCGTCGTGGCGGCCCGCGGAACCGCGAGACCCGGCGATGCGGGCGAGCGTGCCGTGCTCGAGCTGCGGGCCGGGCAGGGGCTGACGGTCCTCACGCCGCCGCAGGGCATCCTCGCCGTGTCCGCGGGTCTGCGGCACGGGCTCGTGCGTGCCGTCGCCGGACTGCCCGAGCCGGGGGCAGGGCTCGTTCCCGGGCTGTCCGTCGGGGACACCTCCGCCGTGTCCGTCGAGCTCGACGCCGCGATGAAGCGTTCCGCGCTGTCCCACTTGACGGCGGTGTCCGGGGCGAACTGCGCACTCGTCGTGGGGATCGCCTTCTTCGCGGCCGCCGCGCTCGGCGCGCGACGTTCGGCGCGCGTCGTCGCGGGTCTGAGCGCACTCGCGGGCTTCGTGGTCCTCGTGACGCCCGAGCCGAGCGTCGTGCGCGCCGCGACGATGGCGGCGATCGCGATGGTCGGGCTCCTCCTGGGGCGCACCGGCGTGGGCGTCAGCGTGCTGAGCCTCGCCGCCACCGTCCTGCTGATCGCCGATCCGTGGCTCGCGCATTCGCTCGGCTTCGCACTGTCGGCGGCGGCGACGGGCTCGCTGCTCGTCTTCGCACGTCCACTCGCTGACGGGCTGGCGCGACGACTGCCGCGCGCACTGGCGCTCATGCTCGCCGTGCCGCTCGCGGCCCAGCTGGCGTGCGGACCTCTCCTCGTGCTCATCGAGCCGAGCGTGCCGCTGTACGGCGTGCTCGCCAATCTGCTCGCGGCGCCCGCGGCGCCGGCGGGAACCGTCGTCGGGCTCGCAGCGTGCCTCGCCGCGCCCCTGCCGTGGGTGCAGCAGGGGCTGGCGGCTGTCGCGTGGCTGCCGGCGGCGTGGGTCGCGGCGACCGCGCACACCGCGACCGCGCTGCCGGGCGATCTTCTGCCGTGGGTCGAGGGGCCGGCAGGGGCCGTTCTGCTCGGCGCGGTGGGCGCGGCGCTGGGCATCCTCATCGGGCTGCGCCCGGGCAGAGGCCGCAGGCGGGCAGTGGGGGCGGCATGCGGCGCACTGGTCGCGATCGTGATCGGGGTCGCGACGGGAAACGCCGCGGCGGGCACCGTCGCGGGCAGCTGGACTCTGCCCGGGGACTGGCGCGTGCTGGTGTGCGACGTGGGCCAGGGCGACGCGGTGCTCGTACGGTCGGGCGCCGCGATCGCGCTCATCGACACCGGCCCCGAACCCGAACGACTCGAGGCCTGTCTCGCCCGCGTCGGCGTCTCGCACATCGATCTGCTCGTGCTGACGCACTTCGATCTCGACCACGTCGGCGGTGTCGCCGCCGTGCGCGGACGCGTCGACGCGGTGCTGCACGGGCCTCCCGCGACCGCCGACGACGAGCGACTTCTCGCCGGACTGGCGCAGCACGGTGCCGACAGCGTCTTCGCGACGGCGGGCATGCAGGGGATGCTCGGCGCGGCGCGATGGCGCGTGCTGTGGCCGCGTGCGCACAGCCCGGCGTTCCCGCACGGGAACGATGCGAGCGTCGTGCTCGACATCGGCGGGGGAGACGTGCCACGGACCCTGCTGCTGGGCGACCTCTCCGCGGGGGCGCAGACCGGCCTCGCGGCATCCGGACAGCTCGATCCGCCGTACGCGCTCGTCAAGGTCGCGCACCACGGCAGCGCCGACCAGCACGTCGCTCTCTACGCCCGCGCCGACCCCGCCGTGGCACTCGTGACCGTCGGGGCAGAGAACCGGTACGGCCATCCGCGGCGGGAGATCCTCGACGCCCTCACGGTGTTGGGCGGGTCGATCGCGCGCACCGACACGCACGGCATGATCGCGCTGTCCGTGCGCGAGGGATCCCTGCGGATCTGGCGCGAGCGCGGCTGAAGCCTGTCGGTGCCGGTCGGTAGGCTGAAGTCATGGCTGCCGCACCCCGACGATCCTCCGCGTCGTCGGGTCGAGCATCGAAGTCGGTCATCCCGCAGGTGTCGTGGCGCGCACCGCAACCCGCGCCGATCGTGCTCGTCTCGGGCCCCGAAGAGGTGTGCGCCGAGCGGGCCATCGCGGGGGTCCGCGAGTTCCTCCGGGCCGAGGATCCGAGCCTCGAGGTGTCCGACCTCCGCGCCGACGACTACACGTCCGGCTCGCTGCTGGGCATGACCTCGCCCTCGCTCTTCGGCGAGCCGCGTCTCGTGCGGGTGTCGGGGGTCGAGAAATGCTCCGACGCCTTCCTGACCGAAGCCATCGCCTACCTCGCCGGCCCGCAGGATGGTGCGACGGTCGTGCTGCGGCACACCGGCGCGAGCGTGCGCGGCAAGAAGCTGCTCGACGCGATCCGCGCCGGCACCGGCGGCGGCATCGAGATCGCCTGCCCCGCGATCAAGCGCGACTCGGATCGGTTCGACTTCGCGGCCGGCGAGTTCGCCGCCGTACGCAAGCGCATCGCTCCGACCGCGCTGCGCACCCTCGTGTCGGCCTTCGCCGACGATGTGACCGAGCTCGCCGCCGCCTGCCAGCAGCTGATCTCCGATGTGCCCGGCGACATCACGGACCAGGTCGTCGAGCGCTATTACGGCGGTCGCGTCGAGACCTCGGCGTTCGCCGTCGCCGACACGGCGATCGCCGGCCGCTACGGCGACGCGCTCGTCGCACTGCGCCACGCCCTCGCATCCGGCGCCGATCCCGTGCCGCTCGTCGCGGCCATCGCGTCGAAGCTGCGCACCATGGCGCGGGTCGCGGGCCACCGCGAGTCGTCGTCGGCGATGGCGGCGCGCCTGGGCCTGAAGGACTGGCAGGTCGATCGCGCGCGCCGCGACCTCACGGGGTGGAACGAAACGACGCTGGGCATGGCGATCCAGGCGGCCGCGCGGGCCGATCTCGAGGTCAAGGGCGGCTCGCGCGACCCGGTGTTCGCCCTCGAGCGGCTCATCACGGTCATCGCCACGCGCGCGCCCTTCGGCGCCTGACCAGCGGTCCCGCCCTGCCCCGCGGCATCCCCGGCAACACGAAAGGCCCGCCCCCGGAGGGACGGGCCTGTAGATCATGCGGCTCAGAGAGCGGCGACCTGCTTCGCGATGGCCGACTTGCGGTTCGCGGCCTGGTTCTCGTGGAGGACGCCCTTGCTGACGGCCTTGTCGAGCTTCTTCGTCGCCTGCTTGAGCGCCGTCTCGGCTGCGGCCTTGTCGCCCGTGGCGACGGCATCGCGCGTGTTGCGGATGACGGTCCGCAGCTCGCTCTTGACGGTCTTGTTGCGCTCGCGCGCCTTCTCGTTGGTCTTGTTGCGCTTGATCTGCGACTTGATGTTCGCCACGTTCGACGTCTTTCGTTCGGAGTGAATTCGATGGAAGTGCCGGGCGCCGGGAGAGGGCCGTCGCGTCGGCGGTCGTGAGGGCAGAACCCACACGCAAGCCAATCACCGACTCTATCAGTTCTCGTGCACTGCCTGATCCCGCACGTCGAGTGTCGCGATCGCGAGATCGAGCACGGCGTTGAAGACGCGCGGGCGCATGGCCGTCACGAGGTGCGACGTGCGCGGCACGACGACGAGCTCGGCGTGCGGGGCGATCCTCGTGAAGAGCCGTTCGTTGACCCGCAGCTGGTCGTACTGACCGTTCACGAACCACAGCGGCATGTCGATGCGCGAGAGAGCGGCGAGCAGATCCAGCACCGACAGACTGCGCAGCGCGACGTCCTGAGCATCGAAGGCGTAGCCGCCGGCGCCGAAGTCGGCACGCGTCTCGACTGGAAGCGTCGAGGCCAGCCAGCGATTGCTGAGCCACATCCCGCGATCGGGCAGCGCATCGAAGCGCCGCGCGAGGAACCGGTAGGCGGTGAGTCCCACACCCCGCGGAAGCGCCGTGCAGGATGCCGCGATGAAGCCCGCGACCGCAGGGCGCTGCTCCGCGCCCACGTAGGCCGTCGACAGCAGGCCGCCCATCGAGTGCCCCACGAGCAGCACGGGACCCCGGGTCGCGGCATCCGTCACGGCCGCGTCGATCGTGGCGAAGGCCTCGTCGAGGTCGAAGATCTCCGTCCGTCGCGCACCGTGACCGGGCAGGTCGACCGCCGTCGCGGCGTGACCGCGCTCTTCGAGATGGGCGACCTGAGCACGCCACATCGTGGCGGACGTGCGGATGCCGTGTACGAACACGACCTGGACCGCCATGGCCACAAGGCTAACCCCGCGCCCGCCGGGTAGGATCGACAGGATATGTCACCGCGCGCCCTGAAGCCTCTCGAGCCGTCCGCGACTCCGCCCGAGATGATCCGGAACTTCTGCATCATCGCTCACATCGACCACGGCAAGTCGACCCTCGCCGACCGGATGCTGCAGATCACGGGCGTCGTCGCCGACCGTGACATGCGCGCTCAGTACCTCGACCGGATGGACATCGAGCGCGAACGCGGCATCACGATCAAGTCGCAGGCCGTGCGCATGCCGTGGGCGCTCCAACAGGCGCAGGGACCGGACGCGACGTACGCGCTCAACATGATCGACACCCCCGGGCACGTCGACTTCACCTACGAGGTGTCGCGCAGTCTCGCGGCGTGCGAAGGCGCTGTCCTTCTCGTCGACGCCGCGCAGGGGATCGAGGCGCAGACCCTCGCGAACCTCTATCTCGCGCTCGAGAACGACCTGCACATCATCCCCGTCCTCAACAAGATCGACCTGCCCGCCGCCGACCCCGAGAAGTTCGCGGCCGAGCTCGCCGGCCTCATCGGCGGCGACCCCGAAGACGTCCTGCGCGTCAGCGGAAAGACGGGCTTGGGCGTCGAATCGCTGCTGGACCGCATCGTCGAGCAGATCCCGCCTCCGCGCGGTGACGCCGACGCGCCGGCACGCGCCATGATCTTCGACTCGGTCTACGACTCCTACCGCGGCGTCGTGACCTACGTCCGCATGGTCGACGGAAAGCTCGAGCCCCGCGAGCGCATCCAGATGATGTCGACGAGGGCGACCCACGAGCTGCTCGAGATCGGCGTGTCGAGCCCCGAGCCCGTGCCCTCGAGGGGACTCGGCGTCGGTGAGGTCGGCTACCTCATCACGGGTGTGAAGGACGTGCGCCAGTCCAAGGTCGGCGACACGATCACCAACCTGCGCAAGCCCGCCGCCGAGGCGCTGCCGGGCTACACCGACCCGAAGCCCATGGTCTTCTCGGGCGTCTACCCGATCGACGGCAGCGACTACGCCGAGTTGCGCGAAGCGCTCGACAAGCTCAAGCTCTCGGACGCGTCGCTGCAGTACGAGCCCGAGACCTCGGTCGCGCTGGGCTTCGGCTTCCGCTGCGGCTTCCTGGGACTGCTGCACCTCGAGATCATCACCGAGCGGCTGTCGCGCGAGTTCGGCCTCGACCTCATCACGACCGCGCCGTCGGTGACCTACGAGGTCACGACCGACACCGGCGAGACGGTGACCGTCACCAACCCGAGCGAATACCCCGACGGACGCGTCGCCGAGGTCACCGAGCCCGTCGTCAAGGTCGGCATTTTGCTGCCCAAGGACTACGTCGGCACCGTGATGGAACTCTGCCAGGGCCGCCGCGGCACGCTCCTGGGCATGGACTACCTGAGCGAGGATCGCGTCGAGCTGCGCTACGACATGCCGCTCGGCGAGATCGTCTTCGACTTCTTCGACCACCTCAAGAGCCGCACGCAGGGCTACGCGAGCCTCGACTACGAGCCGACCGGCTCGCAGACGGCCGATCTGGTCAAAGTCGACATCCTGCTGCAGGGCGAGAAGGTCGATGCGTTCAGCTCGATCGTGCACCGCGACAAGGCGTACGCGTACGGCACGCTCATGACGGAGCGGCTGCGCAAGCTGATCCCGCGTCAGCAGTTCGAAGTGCCGATCCAGGCTGCCATCGGCGCACGCATCATCGCGCGTGAGAACATCCGCGCGATCCGCAAGGACGTGCTGGCGAAGTGCTACGGCGGTGATATCAGCCGCAAGCGCAAACTGCTCGAGAAGCAGAAGGAAGGCAAGAAGCGCATGAAGATGGTGGGCCGCGTCGAAGTCCCGCAGGAGGCGTTCATCGCCGCGCTCTCCGGCGACACCGACGGCAAGAGCTCGAAGTAGGAGGCCTGCATGCGCCGCGGAACCTTCCGAGACGGAACCGTCGACTACGCCGCCGTCGGGGCGACGCAGGCCGCCGACCTCATGGGCTACCCGCCCGAGCGCAGCATCCCCGCCGAGGAGTCCTGGCGGATCGGCAGCGGTGAGGAGCGCTTTCGCAGCGCCGGCGAAGCGCTGCT
Organism: Microbacterium sp. NPDC055910; assembly: GCF_042271185.1. Classification (NCBI taxonomy): domain Bacteria; kingdom Bacillati; phylum Actinomycetota; class Actinomycetes; order Micrococcales; family Microbacteriaceae; genus Microbacterium; species Microbacterium sp. NPDC055910. The sequence goes on along the minus strand of NZ_JBHJZS010000020.1, from coordinate 15,847 downwards.
CTCGTGGGGCGCCCAGCGCGGCGCGGGTTTCGCGCTGACCGACGTGCGCCCGGCAGCCGGACCGATGTACTCGGGCGTCGGATTCGACGCCGACGGCAACCCGGTCGCGCCGAGCCGCACCGATGCCGAGCAGCGCTTCGACGCCGACGGCACGCCGTACGTCTCCAGCGGCACGACCGTGCGACTGCACGGGCGTGCCGGGGGCCTGAACGGCGATGCCGAGCTGCGTGTCATCTTCGTCGTCGAGGAGCCGCGCCGCATCGGCTTCGCGCTGGGCACGGTCGGCGGATCGGTCGTGAGCGGCGAGGAGTCGTTCATGCTCGACTGGCGCGACAACGACGAGGTCTGGTTCACGGTTCGCGCGTTCGACGCGCCCGCAGCGCTGCTCTACCGCCTGCTGCCCGGCCTGACTCGACGTCGCCGCCGCGAGCTGTTCACGCGCTACCTGCGTGCCATCTCGCCGCTGTACACGACGCCCGCCTGACGATGGGCGCTGCACTTCCGCTCGGCGACCCTGCTCCGCCAGACGGGCGTCTTCCCGACGGCGTACTGGTCGATCCGGTCACCCCGTTCGGGGTCTACCTGCATGTGCCGTTCTGCATCGTGCGCTGCGGATACTGCGACTTCAACACCTACACGGCGACCGAGCTGCGCGGCACGCGACAGGACGAATACGCCGACACCCTGCTGCGCGAAGTGGCCCTGGCCCGCGAAGTGCTCGCCGAGCGGGGCGACATCCGTCCCGCCGCCACGGTCTTCTTCGGCGGGGGCACACCGACGCTGCTGCCGCCCGGCGACCTCGGACGCATGCTGTCCGGCGTGCGCGACGGCTTCGGCCTCGCGCACGACGTCGAGGTCACCGTCGAGGCCAACCCCGACACCGTCACCGATGCGGTGGCCGCCGATCTGGCGGCATCCGGTGTCACGCGTCTGTCGATCGGCATGCAGTCCGCCGTGCCGCACGTGCTCGCGGCCCTGGATCGCACGCACGAACCGCGCAACGTCGCGACGGCCGTGACGGCGGCTCGTCGCGCGGGACTCGGGGTGAGCCTCGATGTCATCTACGGTGCACCGGGGGAGTCGCTCGAAGACTGGCAGCGCTCGCTCGATGCGGTGACGGCCCTCGAGCCCGACCACGTCTCGGCGTATGCCCTCATCATCGAAGACGGCACGAAGCTCGCGCGGCAGATCCGGCGCGGCGAGGTGCCGGCACCCGACGACGACCTGCAGGCCGACATGTACGAGCTCGCGGACCGCGTGCTCGCCGACGCCGGGTTCGGCTGGTACGAGATCTCGAACTGGTCGCGCACGGTCGCCGACCGGTCGCGCCACAACCTCGCCTACTGGACGGGCACCGACTGGTGGGGCTTCGGTCCCGGAGCGCACAGCCACATCGCCGGGACGCGCTTCTGGAACGTCAAGCACCCCGCCGCCTACGCGCAGCGGCTCGCGTCGGGTCAGTCACCCGCCGCCGGGCGCGAGACACCGGATGCCACCGCCCGGGCGCTCGAGAGCGTGCTGCTGCGCACGCGCATCCGAGAGGGGATGCCGGTGGCCGAGCTTCCGCCTGCGACGCGCGGCGCCGTGGCCGGTCTCATCGCCGACGGACTCGTCGAGGGTGCCGCCGCGATCGCGGGGCGGATCGTGCTCACCCTGCGCGGTCGCCTTCTCGCCGACGCGGTCGTGCGAGCCCTCACCTCATGACGGACTGTCGTGCGGGCATCCGCTAGAATTGGCACTCTCTTGCGGTGAGTGCCAGCAACGATATTTCGAAGGAGCCGCCCGTGGTCAGCGAACGAGGTCTGCAGGTGCTGCGGGCGATCGTGCAGGACTACGTCGACACCCACGAGCCCGTCGGCAGCAAGTCGATCGTCGAGCGGCACGCCTTCGGCGTGTCGGCCGCGACGATCCGCAACGACATGGCCCAGCTCGAAGACGAAGAGCTCATCGCCGCTCCGCACACGTCATCGGGCCGTGTGCCGACCGACAAGGGATACCGCGTCTTCGTCGACCACCTCGCCGAGCTGCGTCCGCTCAGCACGGCGCAGCGCTCGGCGATCTCGTCGTTCCTCGACGGCTCGGGCGACCTCGACGACGTGCTCTCCCGCACGGTGCGGGCGCTGACGAAGCTGACCGGCCAGGTCGCGATCGTGCAGTACCCGTCGTTCGCGCGAGCCAAGCTCACGCACGTCGAGCTCGTGCAGATCGGCGGCGGGCGCATGCTCGTCGTCGTGGTGACCGACACCGGCCGCGTCTCGCAGCGTCTGGCGTTCGTGGGCGACGACTACGACGAGGCCGAGCTCGGCGGCATCCGCGCCGAGATCGCGACCCTCGTCGTGGGGCGTCCTGTCCGCGACGGGCTGCAGCGCATCGCCGATGACGCCGCCGTGCGCGCGGCGAGCACCTCGTCGCGCGACGTGGCGATCAGTGCGATCGCCCGCACCGTCGCGGAAGAACTCGAAGAGTTCCGGCAGGATCGGCTCGTGATGGCCGGTTCGGCCAATCTCGCCCGTCGTGAGGCGGACTTCCGCGGCAGCATCTATCCGCTGCTGCAGGCCATCGAAGAGCAGGTGACGCTGCTCACCCTCATGAGCGAGATGGTCGCCGACGAGCACGGCCTCGCGGCGAGCATCGGGCGCGAGAACGAGGCCTTCGGCCTCACCGAGGCCTCGGTGCTCGCAAGCGACTACGACGCGACGGGTTCGCGCGCGCGCGTGGGGCTGCTCGGCCCGACGCGTATGGACTACTCCAACAACCTCGCCGCGGTGCGGGCGGTCGCCCGCTACCTCACGCGGCTGCTCGAAGAAGACGAAGCCGCCCGCTGACGCGGTGACGGCATGACACGACCCCGCGGCGAATCCGCGGACGGAAGGCGACAGTGGCTGACCACTACGAGGTCCTCGGCGTCGGACGCGACGCGACCCCCGACGAGATCAAGAAGGCGTACCGACGCCTCGCTCGCGAACTGCACCCCGATGTCAATCCGGGGGACGACGCGTCGGAGCGCTTCAAAGAGGTGACGCACGCCTATGACGTGCTGAGCGATGCGGATCAGCGGGCGCGCTACGACATGGGCGGCGATTCCCCGCTCGGCGGCGCCGGCGGCTTCGGCGGGTTCGGCGACATCTTCGAGACGTTCTTCGGCGCGGCGGGCGGCGGCCGCAGCGGACGACCGCGTTCCCGGCGGGAGCGCGGTCAAGACGCGCTCGTGCGCGTCACGCTCGACCTGCAGGATGTCGTCTTCGGCGTCCACCGCGACATCGAAGTGGACACCGCCGTCCTGTGCGAGACGTGCGAGGGCTCGTGCTGCCAGCCCGGGACATCGCCCGTCACCTGCGACATCTGCCATGGCAGGGGCAACGTGGAGCGACAGGTGCGGAGTCTGCTCGGCAACGTCGTCACGATGCAGCCGTGCAACGTGTGCCAGGGCTACGGCACGACGATTCCCTACCCCTGCGCGACGTGTCAGGGCCAGGGTCGCGTGCGCTCTCGTCGGACGGTGTCTCTCGACATCCCGGCGGGTGTCGAGACGGGACTGCGCCTGCAGCTGCCCGGTTCCGGCGAGGTCGGACCGGCCGGCGGCCCGAACGGCGATCTGTACGTCGAGGTGAACGTCACGCCGCACGCCGTCTTCAGCCGGGACGGCGACGATCTGCTCGCGACGCTCGACGTGTCGATGCCCGACGCGATCCTCGGCACCACGACGACGATCGAGTCGCTCGACGGTCCGGTCGAGCTCGAGATCCGACCGGGCGTGCAGGCCGGCGATGTGCTGACGATCAAGGGCCGCGGGATCACGCCGCTGCGCAGCACGCAGCGCGGTGACCTGCGGGTGGGCGTGCACGTCGTCACCCCCACGCGCCTGGACGGCAAGGAGCGCGCGCTCATCGAGGACTTCGCGAAGCGCACGAAGGCGCCCGGTCCCAAGCTCACCGAGTTCCACCAGGGCCTCTTCTCGAAGCTGCGGGACCGTTTCCGGAACGGATGACGGATGCCGCTGCACTTTCTGCTCGACGAGGCCACCGACGCGCAGGCGGGTGACGAGGTCGCCCTGACCGGCGCGGAAGCCCACCATGCCGCGACCGTGCGACGCGTGCGCGTCGGCGAAGAGGTCACGGTCGGCGACGGTCGCGGGGCGTGGCTCACCGGCGAGTGCGTCTCGGTGACGCCGCGCGAAGTGGTCATGCGCGTGGACGCGCGCCGCGACATGCCGCCGCCCGTGCCGCGCGTCGTGCTCGTGCAGGCCCTCGCGAAGGGGGGCCGCGACGAGCTCGCCGTGCAGGCCGCGACCGAGCTGGGCGTCGACGCCATCGTGCCGTGGCAGGCTGCGCGCAGCGTGTCCCGGTGGGCGGAGGCAAAGGCCGAGAAGGGGCGCGCACGCTGGGCCACGATCGTGCGCGAAGCGGCGAAGCAGGCGCATCGTGCGTGGGTTCCCGAGATCGAGCCGCTCACGACCACGAAGCAGCTTGCCGGCCGCGCCGCGGCATCCGTCATGCTCGTGCTCGAGCCGTCCGCAACGGACCGCCTCACCGAGATCCTCGGCCCGCCGACGGGAGCGGATGCATCGGGCGAGCCGTGGCACGGCGGTGCGGACGTGCTGCTCGTCGTGGGCCCGGAGGGCGGTATCGCCCCCGACGAGCTCGACGCGCTGCGCGAGGCCGGTGCGCGCGCCGTGCGGCTCGGCAACACCGTGCTGCGAACCTCGACGGCAGGCCCCGCGGCTCTCGCCGCCGTGAGTGCGGCCCTCGGCCGCTGGTGACGCGTGCCGCTTAGACTGTCCGAATGAGCGAATCGTCGATCTTCGCGCGGATCCTCCGCGGCGAGATCCCCTCCGAGATCATCGCCGAGACCGAGAATGCCTTCGCGATCCGTGACATCGCGCCGCAGGCCCCGGTGCACCTTCTCGTGATCCCAAAGACCGAGGAGTACCGCAACGTCGTCGAGCTCGCCGCGGGCGATCCCGAGCTGCTCGCCGAGCTCGTCGGTCTCGCCAACTCCCTCGCCGCCGAGCACGCCGACGGCGACTTCCGGCTCATCTTCAACACGGGTCCGAATGCGGGACAGACGGTCTTCCACGTGCACGCGCACGTCCTCGGCGGCGGCCTGTCAGAGAAGAGCCTCGGTGGTTGACGACATCCCCGACGGCGCGACCGTCGAACGCGTGTACGTCGACGGCGTCGCGATGGTGCAGCTGCTCGGCCCGCAGGACCGCCTCCTGCGCGTCGTCGAGGCCGAACACCCCGACGTCGACGTGCTCGTGCGCGGGAACGAGATCACGCTCACGGGAGCACCCGACGTCGTCACGGCCGCGCGCGCGCTCGTCGACGAGCTGATCGAGATGACCAGGGCAGGGCAAGGTCTCGAACCCGCTGACGTCTCGTCGTCGAGCCGCATCCTGCGCACCGAGGGCGGACCCCGTCCGTCCGAAGTGCTCGGCGAAGCGATCCTCTCGTCGCGCGGCAAGGTCATCAGGCCCAAGACGCTCGGGCAGAAGGCGTATGTCGACGCGATGGACGAGAACACGATCGTGTTCGGCATCGGCCCTGCCGGTACGGGAAAGACCTACCTCGCGATGGCCAAGGCCGTCCAGGCGCTCCAGCGCAAAGAGGTCAGCCGCATCATCCTGAGCCGTCCGGCGATCGAAGCGGGGGAGCGTCTCGGCTTCCTGCCCGGAACGCTCACCGACAAGATCGACCCCTACCTGCGACCGCTGTACGACGCGCTCAACGAAATGATGGATCCCGAGCTCGTGCCCAAGCTCATGGCCAGCGGCACGATCGAGGTCGCGCCGCTCGCCTACATGCGAGGCAGAACCCTGAACGACTCGTTCGTCGTCCTCGACGAAGCGCAGAACACGACTCCCGAGCAGATGAAGATGTTCCTCACGCGCCTGGGGTTCGGAACCCGCATGGTCGTCACGGGCGACATCACCCAGATCGACCTGCCCGAGGGCGCGTCGGGGCTTCGCCTCGTCACGCGCGTCCTGGGGGACATCGACGACATCCACTTCGCGCAGCTGACCAGCGCCGACGTCGTGCGCCACACGCTGGTGGGGCGCATCGTCGACGCGTACACCGAGTACGACGAGCGGCGGCTGGCGGGCCGTCGCGAACGCGACGAGGCGTCCGAACTGGCCAATCGCGCCGAGCGACGCGCCGCACAGCGCCCCACGGGGCCCCGCGACCGATTCCCCAAGCGAGGACGCTCATGACGATCGAGATCGGCAACGAATCCGGCATGCCCGCCGACGAGACGGTGCTGCTGCGGCTCATGGAGCACAACCTCGCTCACCTGCACGTGAGTCCCGACGCCGACGTGGCCATCCTGCTCGTCGATGAGGGCGCGATGGAGTCGCTGCACGTGCAGTGGATGGATGAGCCCGGGCCGACCGACGTACTGAGCTTTCCCATGGACGAACTGCGCCCCGGCACGGATGACGCCCCGACGCCCCCGGGGCTGCTCGGCGACATCGTGCTGTGCCCGCAGGTGGCCGAGACCCAGGCGGCGGCGGCGCGCCACTCGACGATGGACGAACTGGTCATGCTGACCACCCACGGACTTCTGCATCTGCTCGGCTTCGACCACGCCGAGCCCGCCGAGGAGCGTGAGATGTTCACCCTTCAGAAGGAGCTCATCACCAGCTTCCAGTCGGCCGAGCGCCGACGACGCGCATGATCGCCGGCCTGCTACTTCTCGCTGCCGTTCTGCTCATCGCATTCGGCAGCCTCATGGCTGCGATCGATGCGGCCCTCGCCGTCACATCGCGAGCGGACCTCGCCGAGATGGGTGAGGACGGCGGACGCAATGCGTCGTCGCTGCAGCGGATCGCCACCGACCCCGAAGCCCACGCGACCGCCGTGGTCTTCATCCGCATCCTCGCCGAGACGGGCGCTGCCGTCCTCGTCACGGTGGCCCTCACGATCCTGTTCGAGGACATCTGGTGGGCGATGCTCGCCGCCGTCGTGCTCATGACCGGCATCTCGTTCGTCGTGGTGGGCGCGAGTCCCCGCGCGTGGGGTCGGCAGCACGCGACGCGCCTGCTGCGTTCGGCGGCTCCCGTGATCCGCGGCGTGCGGCTCATCCTCGGTCCGCTCGCGCACGGTCTCGTGGCGCTCGGCACGCGTGTCACCCCGGGAGTCCGGCGCAGTGCGTCGTTCGCGTCCGAGGAGCAGCTGCTCAGCATCATCGACGAAGCGACCGAGAACGAGCTCATCGAAGAAGACGACCGCGAGCTCATCCACTCGGTCTTCGACTTCACCGACACGATCGTGCGAACGGTCATGGTGCCGCGCACCGACATGGTGACGGTGGATGCCGCGGCCACGGCCCGCGACGCCATGAGGACCTTCCTCGAGAAGGGCATCTCGCGCATCCCGATCGTCGATGACGAAGCCGACGACCTCGTCGGCATGCTCTATCTGAAGGACCTCGTGCAGTTCGCGTTCCGCGACGAGGCAGCGTGGGCGGACGCGCCGGTCACGCGCGTCGCACGCCCGGCCGTGTTCGTACCCGAGTCGATGAAGGCCGAGTCGCTCCTGCAGCAGATGAAGCGCGAAGCCGTGCATGCCTGTCTCGTGATCGACGAATACGGCGGCGTGTCCGGGCTCGTGACGCTCGAAGACCTCATCGAAGAGCTCGTAGGCGACATCGCCGACGAGTACGACCCGCGCGCCGACGAGGTCAGCGAGATCGAACCCGGGCGCTACCGCGTGAGCGCGCGTCTCGGTCTCGACGAAGTGGGCGACCTGTTCGGCATGGAACTCGAAGACGAGGACGTGGATTCGATCGGCGGACTGCTCGGCAAAGCGCTCGGGCGCATCCCCCATCCCGGCGCGGCGGCGGAGTACGCCGGCCTCGTGCTCACCGGCGGCGCTTCGCGCGGCCGCGGTCGGGGGATCTCGACCGTCTTCGTCGAACGCGGTGAGACGCCCGTCGACGCGGGCCGCAGCCCCCGGACCGGAGAGCTTCGCCTGCCGCGGACCGGCGAAGTCCGGGCAGCGCGCACGGGTGAGCCCCGCAGACCCCAGAACGAGGAGACACCATGACCGATCCCGAGACCACGGTTCACCGTTCCGGGTTCGTGACGTTCGTCGGCCGCCCGAACGTCGGCAAGTCGACGCTCACCAACGCCCTCGTCGGCGAGAAGGTCGCGATCACGAGCGACAAGCCCCAGACGACGCGCCGCGCGATCCGCGGCATCCTCAATCGTCCCGACGGCCAGCTCGTGATCGTCGACACCCCCGGCATCCACAAGCCCCGCACGCTTCTGGGGCAGCGTCTCAACGACCTCGTCGAGACGGTGCTCGGCGACGTCGACGTCATCGGATTCTGCGTCCCGGCGACCGAGAAGGTCGGCCCCGGTGACCGGCGCATCGCCGAATCGCTGTCAGGCTATGCGCGGGCGAAGAAGGTCGCGATCGTCACCAAGACGGATGCCGCGACCCGTGAGCAGATCACAGCGCGTCTCATCGAGGTCGATCAGCTGCGCGAGGACTGGGCGGCGGTCATTCCGCTGTCAGCGCTCACGCACGAACAGCTCGATGTGCTGACCGGCGAGCTTCTCTCGCTCATGCCCGAAGGCCCGCCGTTGTATCCGGACGATGTCGTGACCGACGAGTCGCTCGAGGATCGCGTCGCGGAGATCATCCGCGAGGCCGCTCTCGAGGGCGTCCGCGACGAACTGCCGCACTCCATCGCCGTGACGATCGAGGAGATGTCGCAGCGTGAGACCGGGTCGATGACCGACATCCACGCGAACGTCATCGTCGAACGCGACAGTCAGAAGGCGATCATCATCGGCCACCGAGGGTCGCGCCTGCGCGACGTGGGCGCGCGTGCCCGCGCGCAGATCGAACCGCTCGTCGGCACGAACGTCTTCCTCAAGCTGCACGTGAGGGTCGCGAAGGAGTGGCAGCGCGACCCGAAGCAGCTCGGCCGACTGGGGTTCTAGGCAGCATCCGGGTTCGCGCGGGTCATCGTCGCACCGCTCGAACGCGGGCTGCTTCGACGTCGTCGTACGACATCGCATCCGGCGCGGGGAGGCCATCGCGATAGGCCACGGCAGAGCGGACAGCCTGCGTGATCGCGGTGCGGAACAGCCTGGAGCCGGTGCTGATACGTCGAACACCGAGCTCGTGAAGCTGCGGGAGGGGGAGCTCGGCCAAGACATTGAGCGGTGAATCGCCGAGCACGGAGACCAGCTTCTCGATTTCGTGCGGATCCCTGAGCCCGGGCACGAAGATCCCGTCTGCGCCCGCGTCGACATACTCGCGGGCCCTCCGGATCGTCTCCTCTGTCTGCGCTCCAAGCCAGTAAGTGTCGGTACGGGCGTTGACGAACAGTTCCGGCGCTGCGCTCTTGAACCCGGCGATGAGTGCGCGCTGGCGTTCGACGGATTCCAGGCCTGTGCCGCGACCGTCCTCGATGTTGACGCCGGCCACGCCGATTGTCGTGAGCTCTGCGGCCAGCGCAGTGGGATCCGCGCCGAAGCCCGCCTCGATGTCGACGGTGATCGGCACCCGCAGGCAAACGAGCGACCTCGCCAGCGCGAGCGTTTCGTCGAGTGTCGCACCGGCGGCGTCTGGAAGCCCGCGAGACGCGGCGACGCCCAGACTCGTCGTCCCCACTGCCGAGAACCCCTGTTCGACAAGGGCCGCAGCCGAAGCGAAATCCCACGCGTTGGGGAGCACGAGAGGCTCCTTCGCGTGATGCAGCCCCCGAAACGACGAAGCCCCCTCCGCGATCGCGACGGCATGAGCCTCGCCGGGGCATGAGTGTCGCCCGGCACCGAACGGCCGACCGTCGAGGCTCTCGACGACTTCCTCGCCGGAGGGCGAGATCCGGCGCGTGGAAGGCACGGGAGGTTCGTGGCCCGCGATCAGCGATCGCGTCGCGCCGCAGGCTTGAACCAGCAGACCGATTCGCGTCGCCGTTTCCTCATCCCATTGACCCCCGGCAGCCACGACGAGGCGGGCAACCGCGGCATCGGCACCTGGGGTTTCGCCATCGTGCGGCTGATAGCTGGCCGCTACAACCTCGACATCAGCAGCGACCTCTCGCGGGAGGCCCAGCGCCTCAGCGAGCGTGGACACCGGATGACCTGGCCGACGGAGCGAACCTGGATCGATCTCATCGAGGAGGCGGACAGCCAGCTGGCGCCTTCGTTCGTGGTCCGCGCCCTCAGAGAAGCGCGCGACATGCGCGCGGAGCCAGGCGATCCCTGCGGATGCGTACGGAACACGCGGGACTGTGAACTGCGGATCATCGAGAATTCCCATGCGTGCCATTGTGAAGGCAGATCAGTTCGGTGGACGCCGAACGATGACCGGTGCATACTCGACCACGTGACCGCGGAGAATCTCGCGTCCGTCGCTGCCGCGATGGCCGACACGACGCGCGCTCGCATGCTCGTTGCGCTCATGGACGGCAGAGCATGGACCGCGCGCGAATTGGCGCAGCAGGCGTCCGTGGCCGCCTCGACGGCGACCGAGCATCTGAACCGTCTGGTCGGGTCGGGTCTTCTCGCCGAACGCCGCCAAGGCCGGCATCGCTATGTTCAGCTCGCGGGCGCGAACGTGGCTGGCGCGTTGGAGGCCGTCGCCGCACTCGGCCACCGGCCCCCCGAACCGATACGCAGCCTGCGACAAGCATCCATCAACGCTGCGCTCGCCCACGCACGCACCTGCTACGACCACCTGGCGGGGGCGCTGGGCATCGGGATCACGGACGGGATGGTCGAACGGGGGATTCTGACCGAGGAATCGCTCGACCTCACCCCCCACGGGGCGGCGTGGTTCCACGACACGTTGCACGCCCCCTACGAGCCGGCCCGGCGGACGGCTACTCGCGCCTGCCTGGACTGGACGGAGCGGCGCGTTCACCTCGGCGGCGCTGTCGGCGCACACATCGCCAGCGTCTTTCTCGAGCGACATTGGGTACGGAAGTCGCAGTCCAGCCGCGCGATCGTGGTCACGCCCACGGGTGGTGCCGCGCTCCGACAACTTCTCGACATCGACTACGACGTTCTCCGACGCGTGAACAGCAGGACGGCCGACAACATTTAGGCGGGTATCCCGCGGATGGGAGACACGCCTAGGCGCTCAGCGCGCTTCCTCGACGCGCAGGGTGCATGCGCGCGCGTCGGCGCTCAGCATCATCCGCACCGAGTCGGGGCTCGAGGCATACTTGCGCCAGAGCTCGTCGTCGATCTCGGCCTGCACCTCGTCGTCGACGGGAACGTACGAGGTGGTGACCTCCTCGCGCTCGAGAGCCAACGCGGCGACGCGATCCCGCTCGGCGATCGATCCGTCACCGAGCGCGAAAGCGACCGGCCGGCCGGCACGCACATGGCGGTACCACGCGGCCTCGGGGCCGTTGACCGATCGGATGTACGGCACGCCGTCGATCACCATGGACCAGATCGGGGTGGCGACCGGCTGCCCGTTCGCCTTCGTCGTGACCACGGCGACGACCGCGGTCTCATCCAGTACCTGCACGATGTTGTCGAAGCTCATGCTGCCGAAGCTACCCCACCCGGTGACGCGTCGCGTCAGCCCCGTCGAGTCGCGGCACTCCAGCCGAGCCACGACCGCGTGTCATGTGCGCCGGCCGCCGATGAGATCGAGAATCCGGGTCGGAGATTTCGTGACGGCGCGCCATCGAGGTCGGGTCTCGATCCAGTCGGGTGCGAGCACCTCGGGAACGCCCCTGTTCATGCGGATCCGCCACCCGATGTGGCCGAGGAACCGATGGTGCGCCCAACAGAGGAGCACTCCGTTGTCGCAATGCGTCGGGCCGCCCTCGGCGTGTTCCATGACGTGATGCACTTCGCACCAGCCTGCGGGCACACCGCAGCCGGGAATGATGCAGCCGCCGTCGCGAAGGGCGATCGCCCGGCGCTGGTGGCGATTGAAGACACGCTCCTCCGTGCCGATCTGCTTGATTCGACCGTTGCCGCCAAGGAGGACGCGCTGGATGACGCCAGCGCAGCCCGCGTGCCGTGCGCTGGCCAGCGATACGGGTTCGTCACTCCCGTCGACGTGCGCCCAGCCCGTCTGCGAGACGAGATCGCGGTCTCGGACCGACACCACGAGCGTCGGAGCAGCGCCGCCGATCGTGGGCAGTTGCTCGCTGGATGCTGCGACGAACAGGGCCGTCGCCAGAGCGTCATGCTGCTTCTGCGTCCACGTGCGCGGGTCGACGGGGGCGAACTCGTCGTCGGCATCGCCGGTCGCTTCGGCTGAGGGGCGGAATCGCACTCCGGCGCTGCCGTCGACCCGGGGCGAGGTCACCGCATCGCTGATGCGCCGAAACTGAGCCGCGACTTCGGGGAGCAGCATCCCTCGGATCGGCACGAGGCCGTCGCGCACGCTGCCGAGCGTGATTCCGCGCAGTCGGATCGCGCGCTCTTCGCGCGGTTCGGCGCCGTCCTGGTCGAGGTAGGCCGACCACGCGAGCGCCTGCACGCGCAGCAGCTCGGCACACGCTGGGGGCGCACCTTCCGGACCTTCGCCGCGCGCTTCGGCCGCAAGCACGGCATCCGCCGCGAGCAGGTCGTCACGCCCGACCCGGCGCCCCATTCCCTCGAGCGGACCGGAGACGGCGAGAAGCCCGTCGACGCCGACCTCGCCGTCGAGCAGCGCGTCGCGCAGAGCGGGCAGCCGGGGTTCGATCGGCGACCCGGCGAACGAGATCCCCACCATGGTCGGCTTCGCTCCGCGGATCAGACGAGCTGCCGTGGCTGGGGCGAGACGCGTGTGACGCTGGACGAGTTCACTCACGTCATGGCAGCCCCTGCGCGTCGTCAGCCGCAGATCGCGGTCGCGCTGAACTGACCGTCGGGACACTTCGCCCACCGTCTCGACGAGAACCGCGTCGGTGAGTCGCTGCAGCTCGGCCGCGAGCGTCATGGCCGTCACGACGTGGGTGTCGGACGCATCGATGATCCGACCCGAGCCGAGGGTGTCTGACACGACCCCGCGAGACTGCTCGATGACCTCTTTCAGGTGATCCAGCAGTGCGTCCATACCCACGATTCTGCCAAGGGCCTCCGACATTCCCGTCTGGTTTTCACCGGTACTGCGCGGGCAGTTCGCGCGACGCGATCTGCGACGATCCGACCGCGTCACAGTGATGCCCTTACCCCGTGGAAGCCAGGCGGGGTACGTGCATGCACGGCGTCGCGGAAACCCGGTGCCTCACCCCGCGACGGGGGTCAGCGCCGATCGGATCAGCACGATGTCCTCGCCGAAGTCGTCATCCGCGGCCTTCTGCCACGTGCCGTCGTCCCAGACGACGTCGACCAGCAGCCACCCGTTCTCGGGCATCGACATCAGGTAGGCATCGCCGAGGCGCTGGGGCAGCTCGTCCTGCAGCTCGGTGAGCTGCGGCTCCGTGCCCGCCCCGGGTTCGCCGCCGGTCGGATCGGGCGCGACCATCGGGTCGTACAGCGCCAGCATGACGGGGTCCTCCGTGAGCACGAAGGTGTCGCCGTCGTACGTGCCCTGCACGGCATACGCGCCCCATGTGACGCCGCTCGCCGTCTCGTGTCCGTCGAGCCCCTCCCAATCCCACCCTTCGATCGGGATGCCGGAGCACTGCGGGGGATAGGACTCGGCGATCGCGCCGAGACACAGCTGGGGGTCGCCTCCCGTGTCGAGCACGGTGCCCTGCGCCATGACGTCGCCCTCGGGCGGCGCCGGCCAGACCGAGCCCAGCGAGGCGCCCGGGGGAGCATCGGACGCGGAGGGCGTCGCGCACCCCGCGAGTACGAGAGCGGATGCCGCGCCCACGACGAGGGCGAGGAGGTATCGGCGGTGACGTGTCATGTCGTTCTAGTGTCGCGCGCGGCCGATTCGTCTCATCCCGATCCGGTCCTGTTACCATCTATCCATGCGCTTCGGCGGGCTCCTTCTTCTTAGCCGCCGCGACGAGTCCTCGATCTAGGACCTTCCTCGTCGCGGCGATCGTCGTTGGTCCGCTATCCATCCGGCACTCAGCCAGCCCGATCGGGCGATGAAAGAAGCGACGAATCATGAAGAACACCCAGCAGCCCTCCGGAATGCCGATCCACAAGTATCGGCCGTACCACGAGCAGATCCGGGTCGATCTGCCCGACCGCACGTGGCCGTCCAACCGGATCACGACGGCCCCGCGCTGGTGCGCCGTCGACCTGCGCGACGGCAACCAGGCGCTCATCGATCCGATGAGCCCCGAGCGCAAGCGCATCATGTTCGAGCTGCTCGTGAAGATGGGCTACAAAGAGATCGAGGTCGGGTTCCCCTCGGCGAGCCAGACCGACTTCGACTTCGTGCGCCAGCTGATCGAAGACGACCTCATTCCCGACGACGTCACGATCCAGGTTCTGACGCAGTCGCGCGAGCACCTGATCGCCCGCACGTACGAGGCGATCGCGGGGGCCAAGCAGGCGATCGTGCACCTGTACAACTCGACGAGCATCGTGCAGCGCGACGTGGTGTTCCGCACCGACAAGCAGGGCATCAAGGACATCGCCCTGTCGGGTGCGCGTCTGTGCCGCGAGTACGAGAAGCGCATCCCCGAGACGACCGTCTACTACGAGTACTCGCCCGAGTCCTACACCGGAACCGAGCTCGAGTTCGCTCTGGAGATCTGCAACGACGTGCTCGAGGTCTTCGAGCCGACCCCCGAGCGCAAGGTCATCATCAATCTGCCGGCGACCGTCGAGATGGCCACGCCCAACGTGTACGCCGACTCGATCGAGTGGATGTCGCGTCACCTGAATCACCGTGAGAACGTCATTCTGTCGCTCCACCCGCACAACGACCGCGGCACGGGGGTCGCCGCCGCCGAGCTGGGGTACCTGGCCGGCGCCGACCGCATCGAAGGATGCCTGTTCGGCAACGGTGAGCGCACGGGCAACGTCGACCTCGTCGCGCTGGGGATCAACATGCTCACACAGGGCATCGATCCGCAGATCGATTTCAGCGACATCGACCATGTCAAGCGCACGGCCGAGTACTGCAATCAGCTGCCCGTGCCCGAGCGCAGCCCCTGGGCGGGAGACCTCGTCTTCACGGCGTTCAGCGGCTCGCACCAGGACGCCATCAAGAAGGGCTTCGAGGCGATGCAGGCCCGCGCCGACGCCGCCGGTGTCACGGTCGACGAGATCGACTGGGCCGTGCCGTACCTGCCGATCGACCCGAAGGACCTGGGCCGCTCGTACGAGGCCGTCATCCGGGTCAATTCGCAGTCGGGCAAGGGCGGCGTCTCGTACCTGCTCAAGACCGACCACGCGCTCGACCTGCCGCGTCGTCTGCAGATCGAGTTCTCGGGCGTCGTGCAGGCCAAGACCGACGAGCACGGCGGCGAGGTGACGAGCGACCAGATCTGGTCGGTCTTCACCGACGAGTACCTGCCCGCGGCGGCCGAGGCCGACCGCTGGGGTCGGTTCGAGATCCTCGCGACGCGCAGTACGAGCGACATGACCGGCGACGTCGAGCTCGCGGTGCGTCTGCGCGACGGCGACGAAGTGCAGGATGCCACGGCTCACGGCAACGGCCCGATCGCCGCATTCCTCGAAGTGGTCCGGGCGCACGGGTTCGACATCTCGCTCTACGACTACGTCGAGCACACGCTGAGCGCCGGCGGCGACGCGCAGGCGGCCGCCTACGTCGAGCTGCAGGTCGACGGCGACCGGCTCTGGGGTGTCGGCATCGACGGTGACATCTCGACGGCGTCGCTCAAGGCCGTCGTCTCGAGCGTCAACCGCGCGATCCGCACCCGCGAGCGCTCCGCGTCGCTCGTCACCGCCTGCCCCTGACGGCGAGACTGCAACGGGCGGCCGAGACTGCGGGGTTCACCCGCAGTC
>NZ_JBHJZS010000019.1:0-58741 GCF_042271185.1 Microbacterium sp. NPDC055910 | reverse complement strand
ACGCACCGTTGCCAGAGCCTCGCCCGACAGCGTGCCCGCACGCTCAGCCTGATCCACGAACGACTTCGCCACGTTGTAGCTGGCGTCGTGCGAGAACGACTCCTGGCCCTGGACGTTGACCTGCGGCGAAGCGAATTCGCTCGCTGCCGCGATCTCGTTGGCCGAGAGGTGCGCGCTCGGCGTGAGCTGGAACGTGTCGAAACCACGCGTCAACTCGGAGCCGTAGATGTTGCCGTTGTACCAGTACGTCGACCAGAAGCCACCGCTCGCGGCGCTCGTCGCGCTGATCGGGCCGCGGTCGAAGTAGCCGATCTCGACCGGGTTGGCCGAGTCGGTGAAGTCGAACACCGAGAGACCGCCCTGGTACCAGGCCTGGACCATGATGTCGCGACCCGGAACCGGAACCAGCGAACCGTTGTGCGCGACGCAGTTCTCGCGGTTGGTCTGCACGTTCGGGATCTTGTAGTAGCTGCGGAACTCCATCTTTCCGTCGACTATGTCGTAGATGGCGTTCGCGCCCCACTCCGGACGGTGGATCGACTGGCAGTAGGCACCGCCGCCGCCGCCCCACTCGTCGGTGAAGACGACCGTCGTGCCGTCGTTGTTGAACGTGGCCGAGTGCCAGTACGCGAAGTTGCCGTCGGCGACAGCATCGATGCGCTGCGGGTTGGCGGGATCGCTGATGTCGATCAGGATGCCGTTACCCGCGCACGCGCCGGCCGCGAGACCGATCTCGGCGTACACCGTGATGTCGTGACACTGGTTAGTGTTCGGGCTCGGCGACCAGCCGCCACCTGACGGGTGACGGGGGGCCGTGGGGCCGTTCTGCAAGCCGTTGACGGCACCGGTGACCGGGTCGGCGAACAGACGCGACTCCGTCACGACCGCGGCAGCTGCCGGGTCGGCGACGGGGACCTTGATGACCTCGATGCGCCAGCGCGACGGGTTCTCGGTGTCGGCTGCGCCGTTGCTGCAGCCCGCGAGCTGCGATGCCGCGCGGACGCCCGCGGTGCCCGAGACGTAGATGTAGATGTTCTCGGTGTCATCCGGGTCCTGCAGCACGGTGTGCGTGTGCGAGCCACGGCATGTCTGGACGGCCGCGACCTGCACAGGGTTGTAGATGTCGCTGATGTCGAACACGCGAACGCCGCGGAAGACCGTCGACTGCGGGTTCGTCGTGCAGTCCAGACGCGCGCTGGTCGCTTCGACCGACAGGAAGAGCAGGTCGCCGACGACGGAGGCGTCGTTCTGGCTGCCGGGACAGATGAACTGCGTGAGCAGTTCGGGGTTGGCCGGGTCTGCCACGTCGTAGAACTGGACGCCGTTGTAGTTTCCGACGATCGCCATGTCGTCCTTGAAGGCGAGGTCGGAGTTCGTGCCGAGGCCGGCGAGCTTCGGAAGCGTCGCGAGGTGCTCGACGTTGCTCGACGCGGTGCCCGCGTCGTACAGGCCTGAGCTCAGGCCTTCGCGGGGGTCGGCCGGAGCCGGGTCGGCGACAGCGGACGTCGCCGCCATCATCGAGACGCCGAGGGTGAGTGCGCCGGTGACGGCAAGCGCTCGCGTCCTCCAGCGCGCTCGGGGGGTGGTGCGTGAGTTCATGCGGGGGTTGCCCTTCGTGTCGGTCTTCATCGATCTGACAGGTACTAACTCAAGCGAAAGTGCGCTTCTCCGAGCGGGTTGCCCGGCCTCTGCGCACTTCGCGTACAGCACGGATATGCAGTTGTATGTTCGGGAATCTATAGGTTTGCTGAGAATCTCCGCTACCTTTCTCGTTACATTTCTGTTTCGACCTTCCAATCGGTGCACCGTCGCACTGCAAGATGGAGCCACCGAAACCAGACCGAGAGGCACCTCTCCATGCCCGTATCGCCCCGCTTCCTCCCCCTCGGCGCGGCGGTCGTGATCGCACTCGGGTTGACGGCGTGCACCGCCGAGCCCGAGGCATCCGCCCCCGTTCCCACCGCCCCCGTGATCCAGCCCGGGGCACCGGGCGAACCGAACCGGACCCTGTCGCCCGAAGAAGCCGCCGCGATCCAGTCGGAGCCGCACAACGATGCCGACGTCGTCTTCGTGCGCGACATGATGCACCACCACTCGCAGGCGCTGATCATGACGAGCTACGTCGAAGAACGCACGAGCAACCGTGACATCCGGCTGCTCGCCGAGCGGATGGACATGAGCCAGAGCGCCGAGCTCGAAAGGTTCGAGGCCTGGCTGCAGGCGCGCGGTGAGGCGCCTCGCGATCCGGATGCCGGACACGCGGCGCACGCCGACATGCCGGGCCTTCTGACCGATGCCGAGCTGGCGCAGCTCGAGGCGGCGCGCGATGCCGCATTCGACCGGCTGTTCCTCGAGCTCATGATCAAGCACCACGAGGGCGCTGTCGAGATGGTCATCGACCTGTATGCGTCTGGGGGCGGCCGGGAGACCGAGCTCGACGTCATGGCCGGTCACATCGAGGCCGATCAGGGCATCGAGATCAGCCGCATGCAGGAGATGCTCGCCGCGAGGTCCTGAAACCACCGCGGCGAGCATCTGAGCACTCAGGTTCCCGAGGTGTTCGCCCGCTGGGCTGCGGCGACGGCTTCTGCCACGGCGTCAGCCCGTGCCTGCGCGATGAGGGCCTCGGTCTTGCGCTTGCGTCGGCGACGGTCAAGGGCCGACAGCACGATCAGCAGCACGATGATCGCGATGACGACCAGCTGAGACCACGGCATCGTGATCACGGTCGCCTGAGCCTCGGAGGGCGCGATCTCGCCCACCTCGAGGTCTTCCGCGACGGATGCACCCTGCGAGACGACGTCGACGGTGGCGACGAACAGCGGCCAGACGCCGCGTACCTGCCGTTCGAAGGTGCGGGACTCGCCCGGTGCGATCTCGGTGATCGTCTCGGGGTCCAGCGTGCGTGCGAGCCAGCCGAAGGGACCCGAGACGGTGGCGAGCGATTCGACGCCGAGGCGCACGTTGCCGGTGTTCGAGACCTCGTAGGTGAGGGTCAGCGTGCCGGGCTCGAACGGGTTGATCGAGCCGGTGTAGGTGCCCGAGACGCTCGTCGTGAGCGCGGGGGCCATCTCGCCGGTGACGCGGGTCATGACGCGGAAGCCGACGCGGGACTCGACGCCCACCTCGCCGCCGCTGCGGATGCTGGCGGCCACGCCGGCGGGGTGGTCGCCCGGCGTCGCGTTCTCGGGCACGGTGATCGTGAAGGGAACGATCGCGTCGCCGCCCGAGGGTACCTCGATGCTGTCCTGGATCTCGATCCAGGTGCCCGCATCGACGGACTCCTGGTCCGAAGTCAGCATGTTGAACCGGCCCGTGGCCGTGAAGTAGCCGTCAGCGGCCGTGAGCTGGAACGTCACGGTCTCGCGGCTGAGGTTGCGCACGAGGAGGTGCTCTTCGACCGTCGAGCCGGGGTCGAGCTCGAGCTCGACCCACGAGCGACCGTCTTCGCCGACACCGTCGCTGGGCCGAACCATCCAGGTGATGGTGTCGTCTTGCGTGTCGGCGGCAGCGGCCGTCGCTGCGGGCGCGAACGGCACCGCGAAGAAAAGGAGTGCGAGTGAAGCGACGATCAGTCGTCGAAGAAAGCGTTGCATGAGACCTCGGGGGGAGTTTAGTCGGTCGCACGCGGAGAGGCCGCACCCGTGGGTACGGCCTCTCGCGTGTCGAGGTTTTACTCGAACAGTGACAGGGTCATCACCGAGGTGTAGCTGCCGGATGCGGCGGCCGATGCGGCGACCTTGAGGGTCAGGTCGGCGGTCGCGTCCCAGGCTCCCTGGTCGTAGGTGCCTTCCTGGTCGACGTTGGCGTAGAGCAGTTCCTGGTCGACGAGGCCGGGGCCTTCGTCCAGGACGCCGGGGACGTCGCCGCCGACGGAGACGGCGCCGTCGGTGTCCTGGGCGGTCTGCGGCGACCAGCCGAGGTGCTCTGCACCGATCGAGTTCGCACCGGAGGTGAACGCGCTGGCGGTGCCCATCACGTACCAGGGGGTGGTGGGAACGACGGCGCGGGTGTCGGTGACGGTCACGGTGGGCAGGGTGCCGGTGAACGAGCGGACCAGCGGGTCGCCCGAATCCTGCTCGGTGAGCGAGGTGTCGTTCGCGGCGACGCTCATGGCGAGCACGCCCGAGGGGTAGCGGTCGGTGACCTCGACGTTGATGTTCACCGAGCCGTCGTCGACGACCTCGTCGGCGGTGGCCACAGCAGCACCGGCCGAAGCCAGCAGCAGCGTGCCGAAAGCCATCGCGCCCACACGGGTGGCAGTCATTTTCTTCATGGGTATGTTCCTGTTCTTCGGGTCGTGGATCGGGTGATCCGGGAGTAGAGCTTGCGCTGAGCTCCCCGGGGTCGGATGCGGACACCCGACCCCGGGGAGACTATCGGGATGGGTTAACTTGCGGGGAACGCGCCGAACGGAGCGGTCTTCGTCTCGGTCACCGTCTCACCGTCGATGGTCCACGTCGTGGTGACCGTGGCCTCGCCGGCCGGAGCCGATGCGAGACGGGTGTTCATCGACACGGACACCGTCTTGCCGGGGGCGACGTTGGTGAACGTCTTGGTGCCGTAGGCGGTGGTGATGACGATGTTCGCCGGGACGTGCTCGTTGTTCGTCGCCGAGACCGACAGGTAGACCTTGCCGGCGAGGGTGCGCGGCTCGGTGCTGGTGTCGAACGTGGTCAGCGAGTCGGCAAGCTCACGCAGCGCGTCAGCGGCAGCACCCGAACCGGCCGCGACAGCGGCAGCCTCGAGAGCGGCCTTGGCCTGCGTGGTGCCGCCAGCCTCAGCAGCAGCGATCTGCGAACGCACCGTTGCCAGAGCCTCGCCCGACAGCGTGCCCGCACGCTCAGCCTGATCCACGAACGACTTCGCCACGTTGTAGCTGGCGTCGTGCGAGATCTTCGGCTGGTGCTGCGGGTTGAACTCGTCGATCTGGTACTCGGCAGCAGCCGCCAGCTCGTTCGCGCTCAGGTGCTCGCTCGGCGTGAGTGCGAGGCTGTCGAAGCCACGACCGATCTCGGAACCGAAGACGTGACCGTTGTACCAGTACGCCGACCAGTACCCGGCCAGCGTCAGGGCGTTGGGGTTGATCGGGCCGCGGTCGAAGTAGCCGATCTCGACCGGGTTGGAGCTGTCGGTGAAGTCGAACACCGAGAGACCACCCTGGTACCAAGCCTGGACCATGATGTCGCGACCCGGAACCGGAACCAGCGAACCGTTGTGCGCGACGCAGTTCTCCTGCGCCGTCTGCGGTGCGGGCATCTTGTAGTAGCTGCGGAACTCGAGCTTGCCGTCCACGATGTCGAAGATGGCGTTCGCGCCCCAGTTGAGCGGG
The DNA here is from genome assembly GCF_042271185.1 of Microbacterium sp. NPDC055910. Lineage (NCBI taxonomy): Bacteria > Bacillati > Actinomycetota > Actinomycetes > Micrococcales > Microbacteriaceae > Microbacterium > Microbacterium sp. NPDC055910. Next base: position 53,409 of record NZ_JBHJZS010000019.1, on the reverse strand, counting down.
TCGATCGCGCGGCAGCGAGCACCGCTTCCGCCGCCCCACTCGTCGGTGAAGACGACCTTGGTGCCATCGTTGTTGAACGTGGCCGAGTGCCAGTACGCGAAGCGCGGGTCGGTGACCGCATCGAGGCGAACCGGGTTGGCCGGGTCGCTGATGTCGATCAGGATGCCGTTGCCCTCACAGGCACCGGCAGCGAGGCCGATCTCGGGGTACGACGTGATGTCGTGGCAGGCGTCCGCCGCGGAGGTGGACTGCATGCCCTCACCGTGGCTGCCGCCGGGCCACAGGCCCGCGGGGCTACCCGTCGCCGGGTCGCTGAAGATGCGGGCGTGGTTGACGATCGCCGCACCGGCCGGGTTGGCCAGCGGAACCTTGATGACCTCGACGAGGAAGCGCGCGCCCAGGATGGGGTTGCCCTCGGCGTCGAGCTGCGACTCGATCGTGTTGCCGGCGACGTTCGTGCAGCCGCCCTCGACGTTCGTCGTCGTCGTGCGGACGCCAGCGGTGCCCGAGACGTAGACGTAGACGTTGTCGGCGTCATCGGCATCCTCGACGACCGTGTGCGTGTGCGAGCCGCGGCACGTCTGAACGGCCGTCACCTGGAACGGGTTGTTGATGTCACTGATGTCGAAGATGCGGACACCGCGGAAGTTCTGCGGGTCGGTGACAGGAGTGTTGCTGGCCGATCCGCAGTCGAGGCGGCCGGGGGCCGATTCGACCGACATGAACAGCAGGTTGCCGTAGACGGAGACGTCGCCCTGTCCACCGGGACACAGGAACGAACCCGTCAGCGTCGGCGCTGCGGGGTTCGAGATGTCATAGATCTGGAAGCCGTTGTAGTTTCCGTTGATCGCGTAGTTTCCGGTGTACGCCATGTCGGAGTTGTAGTTGCCGAAGCCTTCGGGCTTGGCCTGCGTCGAGAGCAGATCGACGTTGCTGGCGGCGGTACCGGCGTCGTACAGGCCGGGGGCCAGCCCCTCGCGGGGGTCTGTCGGGGTGTCGGCCGTTGCGACGGTGGCGGTAGCCGTCACCATCGACATACCGAGGGCGACGGCGCCCACGGTGGCCAGTGCGCGCGCCTTCCAGCGTGCGCGTTCGGGTCGTGTGTTCATGCGGAGAGTAGGCCTTTCAATCGTCATCGATTTGTTGCGTCATTGCGTTGGCCGAAGAGCACTCCGCAACCCGAGACCGGATCGCGGTGTGCGCTTCGCATACTTCACGAATATGCAGTTATATGTAGGGGAATCTATAGGTCTGCTGGGAACAGCGCTACCCACAATGCGATTCCCTGTCATATAACCGATGATGAATCGAACGCTCGAAGACGAGAGGTGCAGGACGATGGCGCGATGGACCCGGCTGATTTCGACGGGTGCGGCGCTCATGCTCGCGGTCGGCCTCACCTCCTGCACGAGCGAGGCTGAGGCGGCACCGACATCGACGGCGCCGGTCGTGCAACTGGGGGGTCCGGGCGAGCCGAACCGCACCCTCTCGCCCGAAGAGGCGGCCGCGATCCAGGGCCCGCCCTATGTTGAAGAAGACGTCGTCTTCGTCCGCGACATGCTGCACCATCACTCGCAGGCGATCATCATGACCGACCTCGTGGCCGAGCGCTCCGACGACGAAGAAGTCAGGATGCTCGCGCAGCGCATGGCCATCGGTCAGGAAGAAGAGATGCGCCAGATGGAGTCCTGGCTGCAGGACCGCGGCGAGCCGGCTCGCGATCCGGATGCCGGACACGATGCGCACGCCGGCATGCCGGGCCTGCTCACCGAGGCCGAACTCGACGCTCTCGCCACCGCCGAGGGCAAGGCGTTCGACCGGATGTTCCTCGAGCTCATGATCAAGCACCATGAGGGTGCCGTCACGATGGTCGTCGACCTCTACGCGTCGGGCGGTGGCCAGGAAGTCGCGATCGACACGATCGCCCGCCACGTCGAGGGCGACCAGAACATCGAGATCAAGCGCATGCAGGGAATGCTCGCCGACCGCTCCTGACGGGTCCGGCCAGGGCGCGGCATCCGATAACGCTCAGACGTGAAGCCAGGCTCGAGTCTGGGGAATGGCCAGCGCCACGGCGAGCGCGATGACCGGAAGCCACAGGGCGGTGGCGCCGGCGAGTGAGAAGGCTCCGGCACCCGCGACGGCGCCCAGAGCGATCGCCAGCCACAGCACCAGGTGACGCGCCCATGCCCACGGGGGTCCGCCCTTGAGCGCGGCGACGAGGGCGGTCGCGAACTTGACGAGTGCGCCGGTCATATAGGTGATCCCGAACGTGACTTCGCCGCCGCGGGCGAAGACGGTGTTGAGCGCGCCCATCGCCGCAGCGAGCAGCGCTCCGGTCACCCACGTCCAGCCGGGGATCGAGGTGGCAGCTGCCGCGGTCATCCCGACCAGCACGAGGATGAGCACACGGGTCTCGCCGCGCATCCGACCGCCCGGAAGGCTGGTGCCGATCATCGCACCGACGACGAACGCCGCGATGAGGAGGAGGGCGGTCCCCGCGGCGACGAGGCTCGCCCCGGCGAGGTCGACACTCGCGCGCGTCGTGTTTCCGCTCATGAACGAGACGAAGTAGCCGCCGAGGTAGACGAACCCGAAGCCGTCGACGAACCCCGCGAAAGCGGAGAGCACCGCGGCTGCCGTGAACGTGCGACGGCTCAACGATCGGACCATGCGTTCTCTCCCCACCGGGCTTCCCTCAGAGGGGAAAAGCGAAACCCCCGCCATGTAGAAGCTAGGCGAGGGTTTCTAGAGTGACTGTAATGATCACCCGTGTGGCTCCGACGGGCGTCGATCCCGTGACCTCACGATTTTCAGTCAGATTTGCGCCTCATCGCCTGGATTCGTCGGCGCTCACACTCGTGCAGTTCCGGTGATCTTTGTGATCTATGTGATCACCTCGATCGTCGTTCGCGCCGGGAGTTGTGGTCAAACTGTGGCCAAAGGGGTCAGCCGGCACGCGAACGCCACGTTGTTCCAGGAAGCTAGCCATGCGTCGAAGCTCAGCGAAGGATTCGGCCACGCGGTTGCGGAGATGCCCCAGATCGTTGAAGCCGGCGAACTTACGATTGATCTGAAGCGCCCTCGCTAGCGATTCCGTATGGTGCGCCACTTCCCGTCGTTGCATTTCATAGCTTCGAAGCGCGACCAGGGCAGCGGTTTCTTCAGGCGTCTCCGCGTTCACATCCATGAATAGTTGGTGCCCCTCGAACGGGAGGGACAGCCATTCGAGGAAGTCGATCGCGGACATCGTCGCGATCTCCTCACTGACTCCTGGAATCCCTGTCGGCTCGTAGGGACGGTGGTGGTCGACGAGGATCTGCTGTGGTGCAACGCCCAATGCTCTGGACAGCTCGAGAAGCTCGACGACTGTCAGATCGAGCTTGCGCCCCAGCTCGATGTTGCTGACGACCTTCGCGCTGAGGCGTGCGTTAGGGATAGCGGCAGCTAGCTCGCGAACGGATCGGAATCCGCGACGCAGACGCAGATCTCGGATGCGCTCACCGATCGAGCGCGCAAACGAATCTTTCCCCGATTCGGACCAATCCATCCCTCCATGGTGTCTCACACTTCAGACGTTGTCATCGTCGAAGCAAGTGCTCACAGAGAACGAGCACAACGAAACGAAGGGGACATGATCATGGATGACTCACTACTCACGCCCGCGGAAGCTGCCCTCATCGCCGGAATGACGACTGGCGCGCTGGCCCAGCTTCGCTACCTCGGCAAGGGGCCCGACTTCTACAGGCTGGGACCTCGAACGATTCGCTACGCGCGTTCTGAAGTCGTGGAGTGGATCCGCCAGAGCCGCACCACGGCGAGCGGCAGGTGACCCGGTTGGTTACTCAGATACCTGAGCTCGCGGACGCGCTCGATTCTGCTCAGCGGGCTATTCGCCGATACTGCGTCCTGCCGGACGCGGCGTCGTATGACGCAGTGACGCTGTGGGCGGCCGCATCCCACGTGGTTCCCGCCCTAGATGTTGCACCGAGGTTGGTGATCCGATCAGCCGAGAAACGATCGGGGAAGACGCGCTTGCTCGAGGTGCTGAGCCTGCTGGTCAACGACCCTGTGCGATTCGCAGACGTCAGCGTTCCGTATCTCTTCCGACGCATCGAGAAGGCAGGGGACACCCCGCCGACGTTGATGCTCGACGAAGCGGACGCGATTTTCTCAGCGGGACGGCCGAGTGAACGCTCCGAAGCCCTCCGCGGGATCCTCAACACCGGATTCCAGCGGGGTTTCGTATACGGCCGGGTCGAGAAGCCAAACAATCAGCTGAAGGAGTATCGAGTCTTCGCCCTGGCAGCGATCGCTTCGATCGGCGCACTGCCGGACACTATCGAAGACCGAGCGATAGTACTCACTATGCGTCGGCGTTCGGGAACTGAACCCGTTGAGCAGTTCCGGCTTAGGGACGCAGGGGAGTACCTCGCCGTAGTGCGCCATCGCCTGCATCGTCTGCTCACCGACCACCAAGATGAGATAGCCGGTGTCCGCCCCGAACTGCCGGTGGAAGACCGCGCAGCTGATCTTTGGGAGCCGCTCGTCGCAGTGGCCCATCTCGCAGGAGACGAATGGATCAATCGCGCCTGGGCAGCAGCAATCACCATGGTCGAGCAAGCGCGGGAGGACGAGAGTTCCGCGAACGTCGGCTTGGCGCTTCTGGAAGCCACTCGCGAAGTACTCAACTCGTACCGCGATGGCGCATGGATCGGCAGCGTCCAGCTGGTCGAAGCCCTCAGCACGGTGCCCGAATACCGCGATTTGGCGAGCGCGCTGGGAGTCGCGGGAGTCGCTCGGGTACTTCGTCCATACGGAGTCCGACCCGCCAACCATCGTGTCGGGGAGAGCGTGCGAAAGGGATATCGACTCGTCGATCTTCGTGACGCATGGATGCGGTACCTCCCCTCTGCGCTTTCGCCCGCTACAGGAGCTACGCCGCTACTTCCGCAGAGAGATCAGGAGGAAGCAGCCACGCGACAAGCTACACAGCCGCTACGCACCGCTACCCACGAAGCGAATCGAGGGCAAGGGAATGCGGAGCATCCCGCGGCAGCCTCTGTTTCCCACATCGAAGAGGTGACGCATGTGCGGTCATGAACCCTGCGGAGCAAGCTATACGGTTAGGGCCCCTAACTCGGCTTGTCTGTCCAGTCGAAGTTTCTCCCGTTCGCTGCGCTGGGCATGGAGAGCATGATGGTCGACCGCGCAAGCCAGAACCGCCGACGGCCGAACGCACCCGCCTCGCGTCAGATTGTTCACAAGGTGAAAGTTAACGAGGAGGAAGAGGCCGCACTGGTCGCTCGCTCCACGGAGCAAGGCGTGACCGTTGCCCGACTACTCGTCGAGTCGGCACTTTCACCCGAGCCCGGCGAGACGGCCACCGATCGAAGGAATGCTCTGGAGATGTTCTTCCGTATCGAGCGACTCATCTCGAACATCGCAAGCAACGTGAATCAGATCACGAGAGTAGCGAACACTACGGGCAGCACCGATCTGTCATCTCTACGCGAACACCTTCAGCAAGCGAAGGCAGCGTACGAATCCATTGATCGATGCGTCGAACGGTTCTCCTTATGACCGGGACTGGGCGACCGAAGCCCAGGAAGGTCTCTTTCTACGTCGATCTATCGCTCGATGAGCGTATGCGGGCGGCCATGCTCAACACGATGGTCGCAGAAGGACACCGCTCCCTGTCGGACTTCTTGAGCAACGCCGTGCTCTACGAGCTTGCTCGTCTTGAGGCGCGGTACAACTCGGGGGAGCCATTCGTGGTCACTGCTTCGGGCTCGGTTCCTCGGGGCCGACCGCCGGCGCTTCGGGCGCGGTCGAGAAGTGTCGGCGATTGAACACGGTCTCGTAGATGTCGTCACTGATGAGGCCGCGGCGCGCCGCGTCGGCGATCTCCGACCAGGTGCCAGGCGGATCGACGATCAGCGAGTCATACCCGTCGGTATGGCCGCCTTGCACGTAGGGGAACCGCGTGAGTTCGTCCACGAGCTGCGCCCGATCGATGAACCTGGCGGCATAGCGCTGGCATATCTCGTACGGCGTCGCGCCGGAGAATCCGTCCAGAGGCATTGTCACCATAGCGGCCGTGCGGAGTGCGCTGAGCACTGACGGCTGGGCCATCCCGAGCCATCTGGCGATCTCGCGTTGGCTGTATCCGTGCTGGTCGAACCGGCGCAGCTCGCGCCGGTAGTCCAGCTCAGCCATCTCTTTCCGATGGCGCGCGGACACCGCCGCACGGGCCCAGTCCGGAACCTCTGAGATCGCCATATCTATCACCCCTGATAGGGAATTCTATCTCGTCCATAGTGATCACTATCGGACGAGTGCTCGTCGCACGCTAGAAGTTCCGACCCCGAGCACGCGCGCGATGCTTGCCCAGCTCTGCTGCCCGGTACGCATGCGCTCGGCCTCAGCAATCCGCTCGGGCGTCATCACGCTCGGACGGCCGCCGACACGACCCTGACTGCGCGCGTAGTCGAGACCGCGGAGGGTGTTTTCCCGGATGGTATCGACGCGGAGTTGCGCGAACACCGCGACGATGCCGTAGAGAGCTCGGCCCATCGGCGTGGTCGTGTCGATCATGGGCTCGGTGAGGCTGACGAGGTTCACCTGCCGCGCGTCTAGGTCCTGCAGCGTCTCGATCAGGATGCGTTCACTACCGGCGAGACGGTCGAGACGTCGCACTTTGAGAATGTCGCCCGCTCGCAAATAGTTCAAGCACTCGAGCCATTGCGGGCGGTCCGTGGAGCGGCTCGATTCGCCGTGGTCGACGAATACCCGTTCACAGCCGGCGGCGCGCAGCTCAGCCTCCTGAGCGTCGGGGTTCTGCTCGCGCTTGGAGACTCGGGCGTACCCGACTTCGTGTGCCATGCCGAAAACGCTACAGCCGAGGTATCGGGGCGTTTAGGTTTCGGCAGGGGGTATCGGCAGGCCACGTGCCGGCGTGTCGCGCAGGTGATCGAAATCGGTGGCAAGACCGTCGAAATCGATCGATTTCGGCTGTCTCACAACTAAGGGTTAGTACCCGGCAAGTTGCGAGACATAGATGTGAGACACCGCACATCCCGGAATCCGGTCGACTGTCTCCTGATCCGATGAGACGCCCCGTAACCGTAGGGTTATGAGACATCGGCCGTGGCGCACATCGGGCGCGCGGCATCTTCGCCATGGGGTAACCGCGTTCTTAGCGGCGACAAGCGGGTCACGCTATGCTCTTTCCATGCGTTTCGCCGTTTCGTCCTGGTGGTGGCTGCACAAGCAGCCGTAACGCACACGCGCGGGCTGCACGGCAGCCCGCGAAATTCGCGGTACTAACGTCCGTGTAGCTCCCTGAGTATCGGAGCAGACATGGACTCATTCACCGCCACCGCCGAACGCATGCCGGAGTTGCGCGCCTCAATCTCGGCGCACCCCGAGCATTATCGGGTCCTTACGGGCGAACGACCCACTGGACAGCTTCATCTCGGTCACTACTTCGGGACAATCAGAGAACGAGTGCGGCTGCAGATCGCCGGAGTTGAGACTTTCGTCATCCTGGCTGACTATCAGGTCATCACCGATCGAGAGTCTGCGGGCAACGTTCGTGAGAATGTCTACGGAGCGGTCCTTGATTATTTAGCAGCGGGCCTGGATTCACAATCGACAACGATCTTCACTCACTCAGCGGTACCGGCGCTCAATCAGCTTCTGCTCCCGTTTCTGAGCCTGGTCACGGAGGCCGAGTTGCATCGCAACCCGACGGTCAAGGCTGAGCTTTCAGCCTCAGGCCGCGCGCTGAGTGGGCTACTTCTCACCTACCCGGTCCACCAGGCTGCGGACATCCTTTTCTGCAAGGGCAACCTCGTGCCAGTAGGGAAAGACAACCTTCCGCATGTCGAGGTCACGCGAACGATCGCGCGCCGATTCAACGAACGATATGGCGAGGTCTTCCCAGAGCCAGTCGCGCTCATCACCGATGTGCCCGAGCTGCCGGGACTCGACGGCCGCAAGATGTCCAAAAGCTACGGCAATGCGATCGCACTAGGTATGACGGCGGACGAAACAGCAACAGTAATCAAACGTGCCCGCACCGATTCTGAACGCACCATTGCCTACGATCCCGAGAACCGGCCCGAGGTTGCTGGCCTTCTCTCAACAGCGGCGATCGTGCTCAGCCGAACTCCGGAGGACATCGCCGCCGAGATCGGAAGTGCTGGTGCGGGCGCGTTGAAGGAGTTCACGATCGAGGCGGTGAACGAGTTCTTGCGGGAACACCGAGCACGCCGCGCTGCCCTCACGTACGCCGACGCTGCAACGGCGCTCCGCGAGGGCAACGCCCGTGCCCAATCGATCGCACAGAGCACTCTCGACGAGGTACGAGCGGTGATGGGGATGCTGTACTGAACCGGCCGCGCCTCGAATCTGCTCGCCGTCCTCGGTGAGTCCCCGACCGGGCGCATGTGTCTCGTAACCTCCCTGTCGCATAACCCATGCGCTATGAGACGCCGAAGCTTCGAGACGATCAGATGAACGTGCTCAACGCGTGCCGGTAACTGTCGCTGTTCTCACGTGTTGCAGCGGTCAGGAGAAGTGCGTTGTCGTTGATTCTGCGCGTGAATTCACCCGAACAAGGAATGGTCACGATCTTCGTCAAGCCTGCACGCCAGGCCGGTATTAGCGCTGGTAGATCGCGCCGCTCGGGTTGGGCTTGGAGTTGCGTCGTCATCCCGGCCAGGTGCGCGTCCATTCCACGTTGGAACCAGGTGCTGTGCGATTCGTCGTCGAACGCACTGTCTCCAAAGTGGTCGCGCCAGTCGGGTCCCATTATTCGGTGGAGGAGATCGGCGCGTTCGGTCGAACCGTCCGCGGTGTTGTGAAGCTCGTCGAACAGTCGGGGGTCACTATGCTGACCCGCGTGCATCACGGCGGCGTGCCAGATGCCGGGCCACGCTACCGCCCATTCGTCGCGAGTTTTGGCGGTGACCGCAGAATCCTGAACGGTCGCAGGCGTGTCCAACAGCCGCGGAGGGAGGTCTTCACCTTGTGGCTGCAATTCATGCGCCTCCCGGATCCAGAGCAGCTCCAGGAGGGTGTTGGGCCGATCCTCAACGGTGATCGACATATCGTGCGGCCACGGGTTGCCCGGCATCGGTGCGCTGGATCTCATAGTCCCCACTTTCAGTTCCACCCATCCTTGCCGTCTCACGATCGCGAAGCAACGAACCGCAGAATCGACCTAGGCCGTGTTGATAAACGCCTTCGGGTGCCTCGTGGGCGAATCTTGAACCGTGTTGCGTGATGTGATCTCGGATGAGGCGTGGGCTGTGATCGGGCCGCTGTTCCCGACTGCGAAGTCGACGGGTCGGCCGCCGGTGGATCGGCGCACGGTGGTCGAGGCGATGGCGTGGCGGTTCCGGACCGGGGCACCGTGGCGGGACGTGCCGGAGCGGTTCGGGAACTGGAACACGATCTACAAGAACTTCAACCGGTGGTCCGAGCAGGGCGTGTGGGCGCGGGTGCTGGAGAAGACGCAGTCGCTCGCGCAGCAGTCCGGTGATCTGGATTGGGTCGCGTCGATCGACTCCACGATCGTGCGCGTGCATCAGCATGGTGCGACCCTTCCGCGCACCACGGGGGGCATTGTCGAACTACAAGAAGTTCGGTGACGAGCCGCCCGATCATGCGATCGGCCGCTCCCGTGGCGGGTTGACGACGAAGAATCACCTGGTCTGCGACGGGAAGGGACGCGCTCTCGCGTTCATCCTCACCCCGGGGCAGGCGGCGGACACCAGCATGCTGCCCGCGACGCTGCGCGAGATCCGCGTCCCCGGCGCGAGGGGTAGGCCACGGTCGAGGCCGGACCGGGTGCTCGCGGACAGGGGCTACCCATCGAAGGCGAACCGGGCCGGGCTGCGCGAGCGCGGGATCGCGGCGACGATCCCGGAGCGTGAGGATCAGATCGCTCACCGACGCAAGCGGCGCGGCCGGCCGATCGACTTCGGTGACGAGCAGCGGGCCCGCTACCGCGGCCGTAACGTCGTCGAGCGGTGCTTCAACAAGCTCAAGCAGTGGCGCGGGATAGCGATGCGCTCAGACAAGCTCGCCCGCAACTACCACGCCGGCCTCTGCCTCGCCGCCACTCTGCACTGGCTCGGCAGCATGTCGGCTCCGGAGCGCATCGAGGGAGATCAACTCGCGGTCACGGTATCCTTGTGAGCATGATGACCAGCCAGGCCCGCGTCGGCCGCTCCCAGAACGGCGATCTGGTCGTGCGCTGATCCGCGCTCCTCCTTGTGTGAGTGACCCAAACTCACCCACACGACACAAGGAGAATCATGACAGCACACTTCAACCACACAATCATCGCCTCGATCGACGCTGCCGAAATGGCGGAGTTCTATCGTGACCTGCTCGAAGCCGACGACGCGCCCGCATGGGGCCCGTTCGTCAACGTCCAGATCGCCGGCGGGGTATTGCTGCAGTTCGCAGCCCCGCCGATGGAGTTCCCGCCGCAGCACTACGCATTTCTCCTCGAAGACCCGCACTTCGACCGTGCATACGCCAAGATCACTGACTACGGCTTCGATCACTGGGCAGACCCCCAGCGCTCCAAGCCCGGAGAGATCAACCACGAGCACGGCGGTCGAGGCGTCTACCTCCTCGATCCCTCAGGGCACTATCTCGAGCTGATCACCCAGCCGTACCTCTGACCCGCAGCGGGCGCGACGGAACATTCGCTCCGCCCACCCTGATGCTGACCGGGGGCGGGGCCGGCTCGAAACCCCGGCCCCGGTTTAGCAACACGGCCTAGTCCCGAAGCCGACACTTGTGTCTCGCAACCGACCTGTCGCATAAGGCATGGGTTGCGCGACACGACCTCTCAATCTGCCGGAAACCCTTGCCGTTTGATGGTTGTGACGACCGTTTGCGGCAGGCGTTCCGAGCCTTCGCGTTGGCTCGCGCCGTAAACGATCGTTTCTGGCAGGCGCCTGACTCATTCTGTCGTGTCGGCGATCCGATCCTTCCTCGCTGGCTCCGTGGCGCTATTCCGATAGCGGAAACGGAACCTCTCGTGGACAGTCGCACGTTCTGCGGACATGTACTGGGTAAAGCTTCTCTCAGAAAGGCGTCACCCTCATGAACGACCTCGATCTTGAAACCCGGCTGCGTGCCGCAGCACCGCCCGTGTCCAGTCCGATGGGGCTGGGAAGCCACACCACCCGCATCCTGCAGGAGGGCCGTGCACGACGGGCGCGTCGAATGCGCGTCTGGGCCGCAGGCGTTGCAGCGTCGGCCGTGATTGTCGGAGGTGGAACGGTAGCCGTCGCCGGCAATGGGATGCAGACACCTTGGGGCTGGACAGCGGACAACGTGTACCAGTTCCCCGGCTCGAACGGACAAACGTGCTTCGCCGGACTCCTAGTAAAGCCGGACGGTGTTGCCGATGATGCGGAAGTAGTCGTGGTCGCCCGCGAGTTCGTCGCCAGTCTCGACCTTGAAGCCCTTGACACCTCAGCAGCGACCGCAGAGTTTGAAGCGGAAAACGACCAGCCCTTCGACGATGGCACACCGGGCATCGCGCACTATACGGCAGAGGACATCGCGCAGTCGGCGATGCATCAGACGGTCGCGGAGCTTCTTTTCGAGGAGTTGGAGGACCGGGGACTGTCGACTTCGCAGGAGGAGGGTTCTGTGAGCCTCTTCAGCCAGACTCAAGGATGCCAGTGACCAGCAGGAGTGAGGCGGCGGTGATCGACGCACTGGTTCGAGACAATGCGGACGATCTGCTTCGATACTTCCAGCGCCGCCTCCTGAACGATTCCGACGCCGCTGAGTCTCTGGGTGAGCTACTGTTCACCGCCTGGAAGCTGCGGCGGCGAGTGCCCGCCGACCCGACACAGGGACGGATGTGGCTATTCACCACGGCCCACAACATCCTGCGGAGCTCCCGCCGCACGTTGGCACGTCGGTCCGCGGCGGTTGAACGCCTCGCGAACGACATGCGCCTTACGAGCACCCACACGCGGGACGACGCCGCTATCGAAGTCCGCGACGCAATCAACCGTTTGCCGGATGAGGACGCCGAACTCGTCCGGCTGATCTTCTGGGATGGGCTTGCCTCCCACGAAGCAGCCGCGGTTCTCGGAATCAACGCATCCACTGCCCGGTCCCGGCTCTCACGCGCAAAGCAACAACTGCGAGTAGCGCTGGAAGAAGACGAGCGCGAGGCCAAAGGAGTCATCGATGTACGAACCGCGCCCGTCTGATCTGAACCTGCCGGCCACTGAGCCGATCCCAATAGCAATGCCACAAGTGGCCGCCGACCCCGGCACCGTTGAGTGAGGCGTGAACTGGTGATCGCCGCCGAAAACGTCTGCCACTTCGCGGTTGTGACGACCGTTTGCGGCAGGCATTCTGCGCCCTGGCGCTGTCTCTCGCCGTAAACGATCGTTTTCGGTGGTAGCCCGGGCACGACATCAACAGCGAAGTCGAGGATGATTGAGTCGTGGAGATTGAGCTGCTTTATATCGCTGGTTGCCCCAGCTGGGTTGAGGCTGGCCGTCGTGTTTCTGAGGCGCTACGAGAAACAGGCCACGACGAATCGGAGGTTCACTACCGACTCATCCGGACGGAGGAGGACGCGGGCGCAGTCTCGTTCGCGGGCTCCCCCACGATCACCCTGGATGGCAACGATCTCTTTCCGGGGTCGGGGCGAAGCAATGACCTCGCCTGCCGTATTTACAGCACCCCTGCTGGGCTGGCCGGGATGCCAACGGTTGAACAGATTCGAGAGGCGCTCTCCGCTCATGGCGACTGACGAGGACGTTGCATGCACGTGCTGCGGGCGACATTTGCCACGCAAGAAGCTGCACTCACTCGGAGACGATCGCGCTTTCATCTGTCGACGATGCGGCTGGTGGGTGGCTCTGCGCCTACATCGCGACCGCCCGCCTGCCTAGGCGTGAACTCACTCAACGGCTGCCGACGGCGATCACGCCGAGGTAGAGGGCGAGTTGATGGGTGTCCCACCACCGCGCAACGGAATCTCACTCGGTGCTCTCATCCCCGTCGCGGATCATGAAAACTGCTCCGGTGATCGCTGCGGCGAAGATCACGATGTCGGCGATGTTGCCGATGAACCAGTTTCCGTAGGCGAGGAAGTCCACGACGTGACCCCGGGCGAATCCGGGGTCGCGGAAAAGGCGGTCGCCTGCGTGTGAGGCGGCAGCGCCGCCGAGCGCGCCGATGACGATCGCCCATCCCACGCGTTGCACTCGGAACGCGAACACGATCGCTGTGACCGTGGCGGCGACAGCGAGCAGCGCGAACACCCAGGTGAAGCCTTCCCCGAACGAGAATGCCGCTCCGGGGTTATAGGCGAGCTGCAAACCCAGCAGGTCACCGATCAGCGGGATGCGCTCACGCTCGGTGAGGGTCGCTTCGGCCCACACCTTCGTTCCCTGATCAATCAGCACGACAACCACGGCGATCAAGAGCGCTCCACCAGTGAGCTGCCGCCGCGTCGACGACAGCTTGCGCGCAGCGGGCGGATGAGCCTCTGCCTGGGAGAAGGTCATGCGAGCACCTCGAGCAGACGGACGATGACCCCAGATTCGATCAGGATGAACAGGCCCAGACCGATGAACACGGCCGGTACGAGCCAGTGCTCGACGCGCTCCAGCCCCTCCGTGACAGCCTTGTTGGTGCCGATCAGGCGGCCGGCCGCGCACCAGACCGCGACGAGGATCAGGAACACGACGATCATGATCGCGACGTCGCTGGGGGCGCTGGTGCGGAAGATCGGTGTGTAGAGGGAGATGTTGTCGGCCCCGTTGGCGATCGTGATCCCTGCGACGCCCCATAGTCCGACGGCGGTGATCTTGGAGTCATCATCATCATCGTCATCGCCGTTACGGCGCAGGCCGCGAATGAGCGTCCAGATGCCGATGCCGAGCGGGATGAGTCCGAGGAAACCGACCCATTCGTCCGGGACGATGGTGAGACCGAGAGCGGCGATCACGCTGATCACCACGAGGGTGATGAACCCGAGATACTGGCCCGCGACGATCTGCCACGGCCGGGGCTTCCCTCGACTGGAAGCGAGGAACAGCACGGTAAGCACGACAATGTCGTCGATGTTAGTTGCCGCGAACAGGCCGATCGCTGAACCGATGGTCGCGAGCATCAGCTTTCCAGTCGTGGCGTGCGGGTGCGTGCGGCACGCAGGCCGTTAAGGATCACGATGACCTCCGCGACCTCATGGACCAGGACGACAGCCGCCAGCCCCAGGACCCCGAACAGTGCCAGCGGGAGCAGTGCGGTAATGATCAGCAGTGACAGGATGATGTTCTGGTTGATGATCCGTCGACCGCGGCGGGCGTGATCGAACGCCCGCGGGATCAGGCGCAGATCATGACCGGTGAAGGCCACGTCGGCGGACTCGATCGCTGCGTCGGATCCGGTCGCGCCCATCGCGATGCCGATGTCCGCGGACGCGAGGGCCGGGGCATCGTTGATGCCGTCGCCGATCATCGCGACCGGCCCCGCCTTCGACAGTTCCCCGATCGCGGTCGCCTTATCCTCAGGACGCAGTTCCGCACGCACGTCGCTGATCCCGGCCTGCGCGGCCAGTGCACGAGCGGTGCGGGCGTTGTCGCCGGTGAGCATCGTCACGCCGACGCCTTGGTTGCTGAGTGTTCGGACAACCTCGGGGACTTCCGGGCGCAGTTCGTCGCGGACGCCGATCGCGGCGACGGGGGTTCCGTCGCGGTGGACGATGACGACGGTCATGCCCTGCTCTTCCAACTCCGCAACCCGCTCCGCGAGGTCGCCGGCGTCCATCCAGCGGGGACTGCCGACGGTGATTCTCGATCCGTCGACGGTGCCGACAATGCCGTGCCCGGCCTGCTCGGTCACATCTGCAGCTGCGGGAGTCCCCGGCGCCGCGGCAGTGATCGCTGAGGCGAGAGGGTGCGTGCTGTGCTGCTCCAGCGCGGCCGCCCATGCCAGCGCCTGCGCTTCGGTCACGCCGTTCGCCGTGAGCACCGCGGTGACCGCGGGCTCGTTGCGGGTGAGGGTGCCGGTCTTGTCGACCGCGACGTGTCGGACCGTGCCGAAGCGCTCGAAAACGGCGCCGGACTTGATGATCACGCCGAACTTGCTCGCCGCACCGATCGCGGCGACGACCGTCAGCGGTACCGAGATCGCCAGCGCACACGGAGAAGCGGCGACCAACACGACAAGCGCGCGGGTGATCCACACCTCCGGGTCACCCAGCAGCGACCCAATGATCGCGACGAGCGCAGCGAGAACCAAAACTCCGGGCACCAGCGGGCGGGCGATCCGGTCCGCCAGACGGGCACGCTCGCCCTTCTCCGTCTGCGCTTTCTCTACCAGCTCCACAATCGTCGTGAGCGAATTGTCGGTGCCCGCAGCAGTCGCCTCGACCTCCAGGGCGCCGGCGCTGTTGATCGCACCGGCCGACACCGCATCGCCGGGCTCGACCTCGACGGGGATGGACTCCCCGGTGATCGCGGAAGTGTCCAGGCTGGAGCGGCCAGAGCGCACGATCCCGTCGGTCGCGATCCGCTCACCCGGGCGGACCACCATGATCTGGCCGACCGTCAACTCTCTCGCCGGCACCTGCGCGGAGATACCGCCCTGCAGCACTGTCGCTGTCTCCGGCACGAGCTTCAGCAGTGCCCGCAGGCCACCGCGGGCACGGTCCATTGCCTTGTCCTCGAGCGCCTCAGCAATCGAGTACAAGAACGCCAGAGCTGCAGCCTCCTCCACGTACCCGAGGATGACGGCACCGATCGCGCTGATCGTCATCAACAGCCCGATGCCGAGCTTGCCCTTGAACAGCTTCCGGAGCGCACCCGGAGTGAACGTCGACGCACCCAGCAGCAGACCGACCCAAAACAGCACCAATGCCGGGATCTCGAGCCCAGACCACTCGAAGATCAGACCGGCCAGGAACGCAACGCCGGAGAACACCGGCACCATCACCCCGCGGTCTCTCCACCACGGCCGCTCGGCCTCTTCTATCTCTTCGCCCGCCGTCGCGGCAGGCTCGTGCTCGCAGCCACACGCCGCGCTCACGCGTCAGCCCCCGTCCCACAACAGCCAGCCACCGTGCACGATGAATCCACGCAGGGCGCGTGCTCATCGACCGCCAGCGTCACGTCCACAAGCGCGACGAGCGCAGCCGCAAGATGCGGGTCGGCGATCTCGTAACGAGTCTGGCGACCCTCCGGCTCCGCAACGACGATCCCGCAGTCTCGCAGACAGGTGAGATGATTCGACACGTTCGACCGTGTCAGCTCCAGCTCACGAGAGAGCACAGCCGGGTAGCTCGGTCCACCGAGCAGAGACATTAGGATTCGGGAACGCGTGGGATCGGCCATGGCCCGGCCGAGCCGGTTCATGACATCGAGGCGTGAGGCAATAGTCAGCACACACTGAACTATACAGTGATTGATGACCTATCGGAACGGCTTCACCCCAGTCCACATCTCTGGGGCCTGGGTGTAAGCACATCCGGCTCACACCCCACCGAATACGTCTACTGAAACCCGCTTACGGCGCACGTTTCTGGCATTCGATCTGGTGTGCCTTCACTCACCACGCCGCAAACGATCGATTCCGGCGGGTGCAGACCGATCAGCCCCACGCCATGCCTCGTCGAGGGCACGTTTGACGAGCCAGCAAGGGGCGAGGTCGACGGTTACTGTTGCGGAGAGCCCGGCGGCAACGACCAGAGGTAAGCGATCGCCAGATCAGCGACCTGACCTTTCACGCCCAGGATGCGTTCACCGTCGACAACGCGCGCGCGGAGTGCCGCTAGTTCTACCGGCCCGTCCTCGAACTTCCAATCTCGGGCGTCGAGCGTGTACTTCGAGTGGTCTTCGCCGAAGTACAGCCAGTGAGAGTGCACAAGATCGTGCCTGATTTCGCGGAACGAGGCAACGGTGTCTAGCCATTGGCTAACAAACTCTTGCTCTTCGGTCGCCCAGCCGCGACGTTGCATCAGACTTCGAATCGCCTTGAGCTTCTTGTCGAAGTACCTAGTCTTCTCATCGGAGTACTCCCAACCATCGAGGTCGGGTTGGTAGTGGTAGTGGCGGAGGTAGTGCAGAAACCACCAGACGCTCTTCTCAAGTGCGCTCGAGGTGACGGCAATCTTTCCGATGCAGAAGTAGAAGTCGATGCTTACCGGGAGTTCACTCGTTTCGGAGGAAGTAGTCATACTCGACCGTATCGAGGTCAACAACGAGTAGTCGGCTCTTGCCGACCCCGCTAGACGAGCAGAAGCCTGCCGTCCCGTCCCCTCCGGGGCGCCCACCGCGCAGCTGGCCGCTCGTCCCGACGCTGCGCGTTGCACGAACTCGTATTGAAACCGGGTTCCGATATGGCCGAGAGTCCCGGTCCGCGGTCGCACATACGCTGGTCCTTCTCCCGTGAACGATCGTTTCCGGATGGAATCCTGTTAGGTCACAGGAGCGTCTACCACTCGCGACTGGGCGCATCTAAGCGATTCTTGCAAGAATGCTGGGTAGATCGAGGATCGCGCGACGTATGGCGCGATAGTCGTCGTCCGGTACCTCAACCTCGCCCATGACGGTCGAGAACTCGTCACTGTCGTCTCCGCCGAGCAGGCCTTGCGGCGCGGACGTCGTGCCGAGCAGATGGACATAGCAACCGTAGTCGATCTGGAGAACATCGTACCTCTCGCCAGGCTTGTCCTTGCCGGACCATCCGCGCTTGATGATGTGGAGAATGCGCTCGTCCACGAGTCGTTGGATGAGAGGGTGCTCCGTCTGATCCTGTTTGATCAAGAATGCTCGCGCCTTGCGGCCGGAGATCACGTCGTTCAGGATGCGGTCGAGCAGGGCACGGGCGGTCGGAATGCCGTTGAGTTTAGATGCTTTAGTCGTCGTGTAGAGCTGCGACGCAGCTTCACGAACATGCGTCACACCGATCTTTGACCCACTTGCCCGAAGTCCGGCGCGTCCTACGATACTGAGCGCGTCACGGGGCACACCCTCAGCCGCGCGGATGACCTCCTGCAGCGCCGTAACTTGGGTAAAGAGAGAGCCAATTAGGTCCGCTTCAGACTCTGGCGGCTCCTCGTCCATGCTACTCAGTGCGGTTGATATGTGACGAAACAGCAGTGCCCTGAAGAAGGACAACGAGCGCTCGGTCTGTTCCTCACGGCTCCGCGCGGGGAAAACTACGAACTCGTCGAGGTCTAACAGCGGAAACAACTCGGCACCGATCTCCGCGCCGACGTAGCTGCCGCGTTCGCCAACGATGCGCCATTCAGAGCGGTGCGGGATGGCGGCAATGCGCACCGTCACCTTGGGGATGCCGAAGAACAGCTTCCGGAGCATCTCGGCGAGGTAAGGCTGGAGGTCGATAGGAACGCCGCTCCACTCGTCGATGAGTAGCCAAAACCGCCTAGCCGTATCCTCTTCAATGGCGGAGCGCATCGCCCGTGTGACGCCGCCGAAGTGGATCCGGTGTCGGATCACGCCCGTCTGTCGGGTTCGGGCCCCGTCTTCGCGGCCCGTCTCGTTCGTCGAGCTCGCACCAACTTTCAGTTTCGGCAACCCTCCCGGGGTCCACTCAGTCCCGGCGTCGACGGTCGATCCTTTAGCCGACCGATCAGTTCGGGTGTTCTCGTGCTCGGTCTCCTGGGCGATTAGTACCTCCTGGAAGTGATCGAGCATCCGATCGAGTACATCGATCTGCACTTTGATGTTGCCCGCGAATGCGGCTTCTAGCAGTTGTGTGTGAACGATGCTCAGCACGTCGACAACAAGGCGGGTCGCCCTTTCGCTGATGCTGAGGTTGGGGTCTGCATAGCGCCCCTCAGTGGAGCCGACGTCTTGCTCCATGTCGATGTAGACAACCCTGTTACCCTTGGTTCGCTCGGTTTCGGAGACGTATTTCAGTGCGTGAGTCTTGCCCGTACCCCGGCGTCCAAAGATGATTCCGTTGTCCCTCTGACCAAGGGCGGCGGTTAGCGAATCGACCTCAACGTATGTAGCGAGCACGTCGTTCTCGCTAACGAGCTCGGCGCGTTTCTCAACCTCTTGTAGCGCTCGAAGCAACGTCCTCGTATCCATATTGTGCCTCTCGCTGTGGTTCCGCCGCGGTCGCCGGGTGTCTCTTGAACTCTCTCACGAAGGCCTGGTTGTGCGGGGGAGCGCCGAGGGTTCGCGTTCCACTATTTCAGCCACGAGCAGGCTCTAGGTGACAAGGCCAGGATGGCTTCTGGCTTCTGGCTTCTGGCTTCTGGCTTCTGGCTTCTGGCTTCTGGCTTCCGGCTTCTGGCTTCTGGCGTCGAGAGCGAGAAGTGTGTGAGGGGTGTAGCGATTGAGTAGCGCCCTATCTTGCCCGCGGTTGCAACGATGTGGCGGCGTAGCGCCCGTAGCGGGTGAATGCGTCGAGCGCGTGAGCGTCGGTGGTTCGTGATCCTCTTGGAGTGGAGGTCGTCATGGGATCAGTGGAATCGTACGAGACGGCGCGAGGACGGCGATATCGGGTGAGGTATCGGCGTCCTGACCGGACGCAGACGACGAAGCGTGGCTTCAGCACGAAGCGCGAGGCGGACAACTACCTCGCAACGGTCGAGGTGTCAAAGATGCGCGGGGAGTGGCTCGACCCATCCCGCTCAAAGGTGAGCGTCGCAGACGTCGCCGGGGAGTGGATCGCCGGCCAGGTGCAGATCAAGCCGAGTACGCTCTCGGGATACCGATACACGCTTGACCGGCACATTCTGCCGACGTGGGGGAGTCGCCGGCTCGTCGAGATCGGGCATGGCGAGGTGCAGGCGTGGATCACGACCCTGGCGGAGGGACTGGCTCCGTCGACTGTGCGCCAGATCTACTTCGTTCTCGCGGCCCTCATGAAGTACTCCGTGAGGGATGGTCGGATCAATCGCGACCCGACCGATGGTGTGCAGATGCCGCGGAAGCGCGCTACCGACCGTGGGTACCTTTCCCATGACCAGGTGGCGTCTCTCGCGCGGGAGTGTGATGGACACGCGGATCTCATCGCCTTCCTCGCCTATACCGGGCTCCGGTGGGGAGAGATGGCTGCGCTAAAGGTCTCGTCGATCGACTTCTCCCGTAGGCGCGTCGATGTGAAGGAAGCTCTGACCGACGTGCGCGGAACATTAGTTCGCGGAACACCGAAGACGCATGAGCGCCGCTCTGTGCCCTTCCCTGCGTTCCTAGAGCCTCCGATGCGGGCAAGAGCCGCAGGGAAACAACCCCAGGAGTCGCTGTTCGTCTCTAGTCGTGGCCTGGAGATGCGCAACGGCAACTTCCGCAAGCGGGTGTTTCTCCCGGCGCTCAAGCGTCTTCAGGAGCGTGACGCGCGCTTCCCGACAGTGACAGTGCATGATCTGCGCCACACGGCCGCGTCGCTCGCGATCTCAGCAGGCGCAAACGTGAAAGCTGTGCAGCGAATGCTGGGCCACGCATCGGCCGCGATGACCCTCGACGTGTATGCCGACCTCTTCGACGATGATCTTGACGATGTGGCAGGTCGTCTCGACGATGCGGCTCAGCAGGGCGTGGCCAAAATGTGGTCAAGTCCTTCGCCGGGGTAAGGCAAAACCCCCGCCATGTAGAAGCTAGGCGAGGGTTTCTGGGGTGATTGTAACGATCACCCTTGTGGCTCCGACGGGCGTCGATCCCGTGACCTCACGATTTTCAGTCGTGCGCTCTACCAACTGAGCTACAGAGCCGAGTGGCATCCGAGAATGTCACTCCTGAGACGAAAGGCCCTCTCGTAAGAAAGGGCCCGTCGCTCAGAGCGACCCTGACGGGACTTGAACCCGCGACCTCCGCCGTGACAGGGCGGCACGCTAACCAACTGCGCTACAGGGCCATGCGTATTGAATTGTATGCGGAGTATGTGACCCCAACGGGATTCGAACCCGTGCTACCGCCGTGAAAGGGCGGCGTCCTAGGCCGCTAAACGATGGGGCCGAATGAACCTTGGACCGTTCAGACCCGCCGTTCACTTACCGACGCTCAAGCATACGAGATGATTCGGCAATGTGCCAATCGAAGGCGTGCCGTCACGGTCGCAGGGGGCGGGGAGGCGAGACTTGCCCGTGCGCGGCACAGATCCGACCGGCAGGCTGGGGTGCGGCATCCCCGTTGCGTCTGTGAATGATGTTGCTAGTGTGAACGAGGTTGTTTCTCTCGGCAGGAGGTTGCGGTGAACCCCGAGCAGGCCCACGACGAGTGCGGCTGCGCGCCCTCCGAGTCGGAGCGGCGCCGTCTGTGGCCGTCGCTCAGCCGGCGCTCCGCGCTCGGCCTCGGCGTGCTCGGCGCGGCCATCGTCGGCGGTCTTGCCGGACCCCTCGTCGCTCCCGCGTTCGCCGCGTCGTATCCCACGTGGGACGAAGTGCAGCGCGCCAAGGCCAACGAAGCGGCGAAGGCCGCGCAGGTCGCCAAGATCGAGAGCCTCATCTCGTCGCTCACCACAGAGGTGGCGCGCAAGAACGCCCTCGCCGAGCAGGCCGCCGACGAGTACTTCGTCGCGCAGCAGGAGTACCTCGAAGCCGCCTACCGTGTGGAGCAGCTGCAGGCCGAAGCCGATGCGCAGGCGGGTGTCGCGAAGGATGCCGCCGACAAGGCCGGCCGCGTCGCCGCTCAGCTGTACCGCAACGGCGGTGACGACACCTCGCTCGAACTGTTCTTCGCGGGCTCCGCAGCGTCCGCCGACGACCTCCTGGCTCGCCTCGGCACGATGGACAAGCTGCTCGAGCGCAACAACGACGTGTACGCGCAGGCCATCACGGCCCGCGACGCAGCACAGGGCATCAGCGACCAGGCCGAGATCCAGCGGCAGGAGCGCGATCGGCTGCAGGTGATCGCGGAAGAGAAGATGGCCGCCGCGCAGAAAGCCGCTGACGCGGCCGCGGCCGCCCTCGCCGAGCAGGAGCAGTACCTCGGCACGCTCGAGGCGCAGCTCGCCGCTCTCAAGGACAAGACCAGCAAGACGGTCGCGCAGTACGAAGAAGGCGAGCGGATCCGCAAGGAAGCCGAACGCCGCGCCGCCGAAGAAGCCGCCCGCAAGGCCAGGGAAGAGGCCGCCGCGATCGGTGGCGGCGGCGGTGGTGGCGGCGGCGGTGGTGGCGGCGGCGGCGGTGGCGGTGGTGCCGTCGGCGGCAGCGGTTGGGCGCGACCGTCGAACGGGCGCTTCACCTCGGGGTACGGTCCCCGCACGGGTCAATGCGGCCCGCAGGGCTGTGCGAGCACGTGGCACCTCGGAACCGACATGGCCGCAGGCTGCGGAGCAGGCATCTACGCCGCTTCGGCCGGCACGGTCTCGATGGCGCAGGTCTACAGCGGGTACGGCAACTACATCCGCATCGAGCACGGTGGCGGCATCGCCACCGGCTACGCGCACGCGGCGCAGCTGCTCGTCGGCCGCGGGCAGTGGGTCAACGCGGGGCAGCTCATCGCGCTCGAGGGCATGACCGGTCGGTCCTTCGGCTGCCACCTGCACTTCGAGGTCTACACCCCCGGCGGCACGACCAACCCGCAGAACTTCATGTCTGCCCGCGGCATCTGGCTCTGACCCCGGCCCCGGCCCCGGCCCCGCTCCCGTGCGCCCCGGCGCACTCCCGCCCCGTGCCTTGTGCCGCCGCCCTCTCGTTGACTTGCGTCCTATGTCGGCGACGCGCCGGGCGCCGCGCGCACAAGGCGCAAGTCGGGCCCGGGGAGGGCGGGAGGGGTGCCGCCGCCCTCTCCTTGACTTGCGTCCTATGTCGGCGACGCGCCGGGCGCCGCGCGCACAAGGCGCAAGTCGAGCCCGGGGGAGGGTGAGTGTGATCACACCCCGGAAACTGACTTGCGCCCTATGCTGACGACGCGCCGGGAGGCGCGGACATAGGGCGCAAGTGACCTCGAGGAGTGCGCGTCAGAGCGTGTTGGGCGCGACGCCCTCACCCTGGGTCTTGGTCTGGCCCTCGTGCTCGGCGAAGCGTTCGAACGCCTCGGACACGAGACGCTCGGCTTCGGCGGCGCCGGCCCAGTCGTCGACCTTGACCCACTTGTTGGGCTCGAGGTCCTTGTAGTGCTCGAAGAAGTGCGAGATCTCGTTCTTGGTCCACTCGTCGATGTCGTCGACGTCCTGGATGTGGGCCCAGCGCGGGTCCTTCGCGAGCACCGCGACGACCTTGTCGTCGCCGCCGGCCTCGTCGCTCATCTTGAGCACGGCGACGGGGCGCACGCTCGCGAGGATGCCGGGATACAGGTCGCGGTCGAGCAGCACGAGCACGTCGAGCGGGTCGCCGTCCTCACCGAGGGTGTTCTCGAAGAAGCCGTAGTTCGTGGGGTAGCCGAACACCGTATAGAGGATGCGGTCGAGGAAGACGCGGCCCGTGCCGTGGTCGACCTCGTACTTGACGCGGCTGCCCCGCGGGATCTCGATGACGGCGTCGTACGCGCCCATGCTTGTGCTCCTAGAGTCAGGGAAAAGGCCGCGACCAGCCTAGTCGCGAGGGTCCGCGGCGCAGAATGTGCACGCGGCTGCGCGGGTACCGTGGTGAGGTGACCGACCACAGACCGGGCCTGCACCCCGCCGTCGCCGACGTTCGCCGGGCCGTACGCGGCGCACTCGCGGCCGTGCCCGACGGCTCGGCCGTCGTCGTGGGGCTCTCCGGCGGGGCTGATTCGCTCGCGCTCGCCGCCGCGACGGCGTTCGAGGCCGCAGCGCGCGGGATCCGGGCCACGGCGGTCATCGTCGACCACGGGCTGCAAGAGGGATCGGGCGACGTCGCCGCCGCGGCGGCGGGTCAGGCCGAACGCCTCGGCCTGCGCGCACGTGTCGTGCGCGTCGAGGTGGGCGCCGACGGGGGGCCCGAGGCCGCGGCGCGCACCGCGCGCTACGACGCGCTGCGGGAAGCGGCATCCGAGCTCGGTGCCGGGGCGGTCCTCGTCGGGCACACCCGCGACGATCAGGCCGAGACCGTGCTGCTCGGGCTCGCGCGCGGCTCGGGGACCGCGAGCCTGCGGGGGATGGCGGTCAGCTCCGACCTCGGCGGGCTCTTGCTGCTCAGGCCTCTTCTCGGTCTGGCACGCGCGACGACGCGTGCCGCGTGCGAGGCGGAGGGGCTTCCCGTGTGGGACGACCCCCACAACGACGACCCTCGCTACGCCCGGATCCGCGTGCGCGAGACGGTGCTGCCGATGCTCGAACGCGAACTGGGCCCGGGGATCGCCGACGCCCTCGCCCGCACCGCCGCCCAGCTGCGCGAGGACTCCGAGGCGTTCGACGAGATGATCGCCGAGACGATCGAGGACATCGTCGAGCACGCCGAAGCCGGTATCGCCGTGTCCGTCGCGGCGCTCGCGGCCAACCCGGCGGCGCTGCGGCACCGCATCATCCGGCACGTCGTGGCCAGCGAGTTCCACGAGAGCCTGACGCGGGCGCAGACCCTCGAGGTCGCCCGGCTCGTGACCGACTGGTCGGGGCAAGGCCCGCTCGACCTTCCCGGCTGCACCGCGCGCCGCGAGGGCAGCCGCATCGTCTTCGCCGCGCGTATCTGACCGCCCCGGCTCCGCTGCGCCGGGTCTCCCCGGCGGATTCTCGCCGCCCGCGGTGGCGGCTGCGCGGCGACCCGCGGCAGCGGTCTTGACACCCGTGAGAGCCCCGACCTACACTCGCTGACACGCTCTCCATTCATAAGCTGAATGAATATGCAAAAGCGCGGCACGCGGTTCGACGGTGAAAGCAGGGTCCATGGGTGCGTTCTCGGAGATCGACGATCCGACCGATCTGGCGGCTATTCGATCGGCGATCGCGGCGGGGGAGCGGCCCGAGGCCCTGACGGAGCTCGGACTGAAGCGTCTTGTGATCGAAGACGACGCCTCGGCGCACGCGGCCGTCGAGATGGCGGGGCTCTTGCGCGACGGCGTCGCGCGGACCGACCGCCCGGTCGTGGCTGTGCTCGTCGACGCGACGCCGATCCTGTCGGACGGTCAGCCGCTCAAGCCCCGTGTGATCGAGCAGCTTTCACGCGAGTTCGAGGTGGCCGAGGTCGTCCTCGGCCAGCCGGGGCACCTGCACGTCGACGACGACGTGCTGCGGGTCGCGATCGATGCGGTGCGCGGTGCAGACGGCATCGTCTCGGTCGGCTCGGGCACGATCTCCGACATCGCCAAACTCGCGTCGGCGGGCGCTGGTGACCTGCCGCTCGTGATCGTCCAGACGGCGGCGTCGGTCGACGGCTACACCGACAACGTGTCGGTCGTGTTGCGCGCCGGTGCCAAGCGCACGATCGACTCCCGCTGGCCCGACGTCGTGCTCGCCGACACCACCGTCATCCGAACGGCGCCGCGCGAGCTCAACGCTGCGGGCTTCGGGGAGCTGCAGTCGCTCTTCACAGCCCCGGCCGACTGGTGGCTCGCCTCGCAGGTAGGCACCGACGCTAGCTTCCACACGACGCCTCGCGATCTGCTGCAGGAGTTCGCAGGCGATCCCGCCGATTGGGGCGCCGGGCTTGGCTCGGGTGCCCCTAGCGCCGTCGAGCAGCTCACACGCGTGCTCGCGATCCGCGGCATCGGCACGGGCATTGCCGGCTCGACCGCGTGCCTCTCCGGCGTTGAGCACCTCGTCAGCCACATGCTCGACATGCGCGCCGTCGCGACCGGCCGCGACGTAGGCCTGCACGGTGCGCAGGTCGGCGTCGCCTCCGTGGTCGCCGCGAGCGCCTGGGAGCACTTGCTCGACCAGATCCGCGCGGGGCGCGACATCACGGCACCCGGTGACGATGCACACGCCCGCGTGCTCCAGGCCTTTGCCGTGTGCGATCCGACCGGCGCTCTGGGCGCGGAGTGCTGGGAGGACTACTCCGCCAAGCGCGCCGCGTGGGCCGCCGCCGGCGACGCGCCGCTGCGGCTGCTCGACGATGCAGACGCGCTCACAGAACGGCTCGGCGGCATGCTGCCTGACCGGCGGGCGCTCGCGTCCGCCCTCGCGGTCGGTGAAGCGCCGCTGCGCGTCTCGGATCTCGGCGACTGGGTCACCTCCGACGTCTGGCGCTGGGCCGTCGCGAACTGCCTGTACATGCGCAACCGCGTGACGGTCATCGATCTGCTCGCCGAGGCAGGCTGGTGGGCCGAGAATGACGTCGCCGCCGTGATCGCCCGTGCCGAGGACGCCGTCGCGGAGGCCTCCGGAGCCACGCCGTGACCGACCTCGTGCTCGCCGTCGACTGTTCGACCACGGGTGCGAAGTGCATCGCGTGGGATCTCGACGGCCATGCGGTCGCGAGCGGTCGCAGCGAGCTGCCGCTGTCGATCCCGCATCCAGGCTGGGGTGAGCAGGATCCGCGCGACTGGTGGGATGCCACGGCCTCGGCCATCCGCGAATGCGTCGGACGGATCGACCCCGACCGCGTGAGGGCGCTCGCCGTGACGCACCAGCGCGAGAGCTTCGCGTGCATCGACGCGGAGGGCGAGGCGCTGCGCCCCGCGATGCTGTGGCTGGATGCGCGCGCGGGCGCGCAGGTCGACCGCTTCGGGTCTGCGCGCATCCACGAGCTCACGGGCAAGCCCCCGAACCCTACGCCCGCCCTCTACAAGCTGCTGTGGCTCGCCGAGCACGAGCCGGCAACGCTCGCCCGGACGGCGAAGGTCGTCGACGTGCACGGCTACCTCGTGCACCGCCTCACTGGGCGGTGGGCGACCTCAACGGCGAGCGCCGACCCGCTCGGGCTCATGGACTTCGTGAAGGGCTCCTACTCGCCCGAGGTGCTCGAGCTCGTCGGGCTCACGGAGGACCGTCTCGCCGACCTCGTGCCGCCCGGCGACCCGATCGGCACGCTGACGCCGAGCGCCGCCGACGAGCTCGGGCTCGCAGCATCCGTCGTCATCGTCTCGGGGTCGGGCGACGGCCAGTCTGCAGGTCTGGGCGCCGGCGTCACGGCACCCGGGGACGCCTACCTCAATCTCGGCACGGGGCTCATCTCGGGCATCTTCAGCCCCACGTACCGTCCGCGCCTGTCGCACCGCTCCATGGCCGGAGCAATTGCGGGAAGCGTCAACAACGAGCTCTTCGTGGGGGCGGGCACGTTCCTGGTGTCGTGGTTCCTCAACGAGATCGCGGCGGGCGAGCCCGATGGCGTTCCGCGCGAGCAGTACTGGCAGGCGCGGGCCGCCGACATCGCACCCGGTGCTGAGGGGCTCTTCGTCGTCCCTTATTGGAACGGTCAGCTCACGCCACTGTGGGACCACCGCGCGCGCGGTGTGATGATCGGTTTCGGCGGCGTCCACACGCGTGCGCACATTTACCGCGCCGTGCTCGAGGGGATCGCCTTCGAGCTGCGCTGGTGCCTCGAGCACGCCGAGCCTCACTTCGACGAGCGCGTGCGCGAGTTCGTCGCGATGGGCGGGGGTGCACGCAGCCCACTGTGGTGCCAGATCTTCGCCGACGTGCTGGGTCGGCCGCTCGTGCTCGCGGGACATGACGAGGCGACGGCGCTCGGGGTGGGGATCCTCGCCGCAGCGGGCGCGGGCCTGCACGCGAACGTGACGGATGCCGCGGCGCACATGACGCGCCGAGGGCACCGGTACGAACCCGACCCCGCGGCCGTCCGCCGCTACGACGCGCTGTACGGGGTTTATCGCGAGGTCTACCCCGCCGTTCGACCGCTCTTTCCTGCCATCGAGGAGGTGGTCGATGTCTGACATCGACGCGCTGCGCCGCCGCCCCGAGGGTTGGTTCGACGCCTACCTGTTCGACCTCGACGGCACCGTCTATCTCGGCGACGAGCTGCTGCCGGGTGCGCGCGACCTTCTCGATGAGCTGCGCGACCGCGGGGCGCGGCGGGTGTTCCTCTCGAACAACCCGACGCGCGACCCCGAGATGTACCTCGACAAGCTCACGCGCCTCGGCATCGCCGTCGAGCCCGCAGAGATCGTCAACACCGTCGTCAGCACGGTCGGGTGGCTACATGCGCAGCATCCGGGCGCCGTCGTCTATCCGATCGCCGAGGCGCCCCTCGTTCGTGCGCTCGCCGCGGCGGGCATCCAAATGAGCGACGATCCTGCCCAGATCGACATCGTCATCGCGAGCTACGATCGGTCCTTCGACTACCGCAAGTTGCAGACGGCGTTTGACGCGCTGTGGCAACACGGTCGTGCGATCCTCATCACGACGAACCCCGATCGATACTGCCCGTTTCCCGGCGGACGAGGAGAGCCCGATGCTGCGGGCATCGTCGCAGCCCTCGAGGCGACGACCGGAGTGCGGTGCTCGGCGAATATGGGCAAGCCCGGCCGGATCATGATCGACGCCGTCAGGGGCATGCTCGGCCCGGAGGTGGAGCGCGTCGTCATGGTGGGCGACCGCCTCGAAACCGACGTGCGGATGGGGATCGAAGCCGGTATCGGCACGGCCCTCGTGCTGACGGGCGACTCGCAGCTCGCCGATGTCGATCGCTGCGATCCGGGCCTTCGGCCGCAGTTCATCCTCGACCGTATCGACGAGCTCGTGCCCGTTCCGGCGCTTGCACGTCCGCAGATCGCGCCGTAGAATACCCATACACACGCAGAATAGATATTCCCACGACGGAGAGAAGGTCGACCGATGGACGGTTTGTCCGACGAGTTCCTGCTCGAGATGCAGCGCAGGATGTTGCGCATCCGCGCGTTCGATGAGCGCGCCTCCAAGATGGTCAAGCGCGGGCACATCCCCGGCACCGTGCACACCTCGATCGGCCAGGAAGCGCAGGTCGTCGGCGCCACGATGGCCCTGCGCGACGGCGACTACATGACGGGGAATCATCGCAGCCACGGACACCCCATCGGCAAGGGTTCGCCGCTCGGGCCACTCATGGCCGAGCTGCAGGGCAAAGCCACCGGCGTCTGCAAGGGCAAGGGCGGGTCACTCCACCTCGCCGACTTCGCCGTCGGCAGCCTTGGGGAGTCGGGCATCGTCGGCTCGTCGATCCCGATCGCGATGGGCGCCGCTCTGTCGTCGCAGGTTCTCGGCCGCGACTCGGTCGCGCTCGCCTTCTTCGGTGACGGCGCCGCCAATCAGGGGGTGCTCTACGAATCGATGAACATGTCCGGCGTGTGGAAGCTCCCCGTGATCTTCCTCTGCGAGAACAACCAGTACGCTCTGTCGACCCCCGCGCACACCGTCACGAGCGGCGTCATCGCCGACCGCGCCGCCGGCTTCGGGATGCCCGGTGTCCGCGTCGAAGAGGGCCAGGACGTACTCGCGGTGTATGCAGCTGTCGCGAGCGCCGTGGAGCGCGCGCGCAGCGGCGGCGGTCCGACGCTCGTCGAGGTCGTCACCTACCGCTACAACGAGCACTCCGAGGGACTGCGCCTGGGCACTGACTACCGCCCCGCCGACGAGCGCGAGGCCTGGCTCAAGAAGGATCCGCTCGTGCTCTTCCGCGAGCACCTCGTTGCGAACGGCCACACCGCCGAGGCGATGGACGCCCTCGAGGCCGACGTCATCGCCGAGGTCGACGAGGCCGTCCGGTTCTCGGAGGAAAGCCCCTACCCCGACCCTTCGGTCGCCTTCGAAGACCTCTACACCGAGACGGAGTACGCAGCATGAGCGTCATGAGCTTCCTCGGCGCGATCGGCGCCGCCCAGCGCGAGGCGATGGACGCCGACGAGCGCGTCATCATCATCGGCGAAGACGTCGAGGCCAACGTCTACGGCACGACGGGCGGTGGGAAATCCCGGGCTGAGACGGGTGACTTCGTCCAGATGTACGGGCGCAACCGCATCCGGAATACCCCCATCTCCGAGGAGGGCATCGTCGGTGCCGCGGCGGGTGCCGCCATGACCGGGCTGCGCCCGATCGTCGACCTGTCGTACTCGAGCTTCCTCTACATGGCGATGGACCAGCTCGTGAATCAGGTCGCCAAGAACCGCTACATGTTCGGCGGTCAGGCATCGATGCCCGCAGTCTTCCGTTCTGCGATGTTCTACGGGCTCAACACCGGCGCCCACCACTCCGACCGGCCATACCCGATGTTCATGAACGTCCCGGGACTGAAGATCATGGTGCCTTCGCGTCCCACCGACGCGAAGGGTCTTCTGCGCACCGCGATCGACATGGACGATCCGGTCCTCACCTTCGAAGCCTGCATCCTGTGGGGCAGCAAGGAGGAGGTTCCCGACGAGGAGTTCCAGATCCCGTTCGGTGTCGCCCGCACGGCACGCGAGGGGACCGACGTGACGATCGTCGCGATCTCGAGCTCGGTGCCCGAAGCGCTCGCCGCGGCCGAGCAGCTCGCTGCCGAAGGAGTGTCGGCCGAGGTCATCGACCCGCGCACCCTCGTTCCGCTGGACCGCGACGCGATCCTGCGCTCGGTGGCAAAGACCGGTCGCCTCGTCATCGCCGAGCCCGCGCACCGCACGTGCGGCGCCGCCGCCGAGATCAGCGCGATCGCCTCGGAAGAGGTCTTCGACGCCCTCCGTGCGCCGATCGTGCGCCTCACCGCGCCCGACATGCAGATCCCCTTCAGCCCCGCGCTGGAGAAGCAGATGTATCCCAATAAGGACGGGATCGCCGCCGCCGTGCGCCGTGTCACCGGCCTGACCGCGCCCGCGCTCGCGGACGCCTGAGCGACG
The DNA here is from genome assembly GCF_042271185.1 of Microbacterium sp. NPDC055910. Taxonomy (NCBI): domain Bacteria; kingdom Bacillati; phylum Actinomycetota; class Actinomycetes; order Micrococcales; family Microbacteriaceae; genus Microbacterium; species Microbacterium sp. NPDC055910. Next base: position 22,786 of record NZ_JBHJZS010000019.1, on the reverse strand, counting down.
AACGACAAGGAGAGAACCATGGCACGAGTGGAAGTCCTGCTCCCCCAGTGGGGCATGGGAATGAGCGAAGGCTCGATCATCGAGTGGCACAAGAAGGTCGGCGATCAGGTCACCGAAGATGAGCCGTTGGCCGAAGTCGAGGCAGAGAAGGTCGAAGAGACCCTCGAGGCCCCCGCGACCGGCACCCTGACCGAGATTCTGGTCGAAGAGGGCGACTCCGTCGAGGTGCGCAGCATCGTCGCGATCATCGAGACGGACTGACCCGCACGAGTGTGGATGGGCGAAGAAGCCCGAGAAGGAGATAAGCACATCATGGCTCGAGTCGACCCCCTAGGTCTGATCGCCGCCGCGCAGGCCGGCGGATACGCCGTCGGCGCGTTCAACATGCACAACCCCGAGACGACGCAGGCGCTCATCCGCGCGGCACAGGCCGCAGAGGCGCCGGTCTTCCTGCAGGTAGGCCGGGCCATCGTGCCACACATGGGTCTGCGCGCCGCGTACGAGATGACCCGCCGCGAGCTGGACGCGTCCGGCCTAGAAGCGCCCATCCACCTCGATCACGGAACCTACGACGAGGTGTTCGAGGCGATCCGGCTCGGATTCGACTCGATCATGTTCGACGGTGCCCACCTCGACTTCGAAGAGAACATCCGTGTTACCGCCGAAGTGGTCCGCGTCGCGCACGCCTTCGGGATTCCCGTTGAGGCGGAGCTCGGTCGCATCCCGGATGCCGCAGACGATATCCGCTGGGAGGACTACTACACGAGCGTCGAAGAGGCCGAGCGCTTCGTCGCCGAGACGCGTGTAGACCTGCTCGCGATCTCGGCGGGCGTCATGCACGGGGTGACCGGGATCGAGCCGCAGCCGCTCGACATCGATCGCATCCGGGCGATCCGGGATGCGACCGGGATCCCGCTCGTGCTGCACGGCGCGTCCGGCGTTCCGGTGGACCAGCTCTCTGCCGCGATCGAGGCCGGCGTACACAAGCTCAACGCCGACACCGATCTGCGCCATGCCTTCCGCGCTGGCGTCGAAGGTGTCTGGGCGCAGGGCGACCGGCAGTTCGAAGAGGCCATGGCGGCCGGCCGTGACCGGATGATCGCCGCGACGGTGCAGAAGATGCAGGAGTACGGTTGTGCCGGCCGGGCCGCCAGCTCCTCGACACCTGCCGAAACGGCGGTGCTGGTGTGACCGAGCTGGCCGAAGAGGGCATCGTCGAGCCGCTCAAGGGGATGCGCCGCACCGCGGCGCGCCGAATGGTGCAGGCGTGGGCGGCTCCGGTGTTTCACGTCTCGACCGAGATCGACATGTCCTCGGCACTGCAGGTTCGCACCGTCGAACCGACGGCGAACGTCACCGATGCGATCCTCCGGGCCGTCGCGCGGGCGCTGAAAGAAGTGCCCGACGTCAATGTGCACGTCGCCGAGGACGCGGTCGTGCGCTTCGAGAAGGCCAACGTCGGAATCGCCGTCGACACGCCCAAGGGTCTCGTCGTCCCCGTCGTGCACGATATCTCGGACGGACGTCTTGCCGACATCGCGCGGGCACGCGCCGACGTCGTGGCGCGCGCCCGAGATGGAGCCCTAACGCGCGACGACATCACTGGCGGCACGATCACCGTCTCAAACCTCGGCATGATGGGCGTCACTCGCTTCGACGCAATCCTCAATGTCCCTCAAGCGGCCATTCTCGCCGTCGGCGCGACGGTGCAGCGCTTCGTGCATCGCGACGGCGACGGCGTGTGGGCTCCGATCGCCGAGTTCACCCTCACGTGCGACCATCGTGCCCTTGACGGCGCGACCGGTGCCCGGTTCCTCACTGCACTCAAGAGCGCGCTCGAGGAGCCGCTCTCCTGACCCGCCGCGGCGAGTCTGCCCCGCTGCGCCCCGCACCGACGCGTTCCACGCGGCACCGGTGCGGGGTGCATGCTATTCACGGTGGCCCGCCGCCGGCATTGTCGGGCAACGAGTCGGAGACGCAGATGAATCTGGACGGCCTGCAGCACCCTCGGCTGCATGCGGCATCCACCACCGTGGTGCGCCAGCGACTCCCCCCGCGAGCCGGGGAGCGGGCCGCCGAAGACGAGGCACTGACCTCGCTCGACGTGCTTTATGCCCTTGCCGAGCACAGGGCGCCAGAACGTCTTGTGCGGGTCTTCCGCCCTGCCCCGACACTCGCCTTCAGCCGGCGCGAGAGCCTGCACCCCGGCTTCGCCGCCGCAGAGCGGGCCGCACGCAACGCGGGCTACGAGCCGATCATCCGGCCGGCCGGCGGGCGCGCCGTCGCCCTGGACCCCGACTGGGTCGTGCTCGACATCGTGACCCTCGAACCGCAGCGGCTCGACAACCGCGACGTGTTCGTCGAGCACGGCGAGGAGTTCGTCGCGCTCCTTCGTGAGTGGGGAGTCGACGCGCGGTTCGGTCCCGTTCCCGGGGAGTACTGTCCCGGTGACTACAGCGTCAACGCTCGCGGGAGCGTGAAGCTCGTAGGCGCCGCACAGCGGGTCGCGCGCGGAGTGCGCCTGTACAGCGCGAGTCTTCCGCTTCGTGTGACGGATGCCGCCGCCGACGTGCTCGCCCGGGTCAATCCTCTGCTCGAGCTCGACTGGGACCCCACGACGCTCGGCTCACTCGCCGACGAGATCGACATGACGGATGCTGCCGTCGAAGACGCCCTGCTCTCGCGCTTCGCCGGCAGCGATGTCGTCGAGCGACCCCTCGAAGCGATCCTGCGTGGCGTCTGATCCGGCCGCGCGCTGACACCGAGCACGCAAAAGGACGTCCCCGCCGGTTCCGGCGGGGACGTCCTTTTGCGTGGGGGAGCGGTGCTATCTTCCGCCGCTTTGAGCCTTCGAGGACTGGCGGTCGGTCATGACGGCCGCGACGATGACGGCACCGAGGACGACGGGCTGGAGGTTCGGCGAGACGCCCAGCAGCGACATCCCGTTGTTCAGCACGCCGATGATGAGCAGACCGACGAACGTGCCGAGCACCGAACCGGTGCCACCGGCGAGGCTTGCGCCACCGATGACGACGACGGCGATGACGTTCAGCAGGTCGGCGGTGCCGGCTGTCGGCTGTGCGGAGTCGAGGCGCGACGTGACCAGAAGACCGGCGACGGCGGCGAGGAATCCGGCCAGCGTGTAGACCACGAGCTTCGTACGGCGCACGTGGATGCCCGAGAGCCGTGCGACCTCTTCGTTGCCGCCGATCGCGTACAGCGCGCGACCGCCGGGGCGGAACCGCAGCCAGAAAGCGGCGATGAGGAAGACCGCGACGAGGATGATCCCCTGGATCGGGATTCCCAGGACGCTCATGCGGGTGATGGCGGTGAACCACGACGGGAAGCCGTTGACCGTGTTTCCGCCGGTGATGAAGACGGCCAGACCCGTCGCGGCCGACATCGTGGCCAAGGTCGCGATGAACGGTTGCAGCCTGCCATAGGTGATCAGGATGCCGTTGAGCAGACCGATTCCGGCGCCGGTCGCGAGCCCGAGCACGACGGCGAGCTCGAACGGCAGACCCGAATAGCTGTACAGGTAGGCCATCACCATCGAGCTGAGCGCGAGGACGGCGCCGACGGACAGGTCGATGCCGGCGACGATGATGACCATCAGCGCACCGACCGACATGACGCCGATCGCCGAGATCTGGGTCAGGATGTTCAGCAGGTTTCGCGAGGTCAGGAAGTACGGCGACAGGAACGACAGCAGCACGAAGATCACGACGAGGCCCACCAGTGGGCCGGGGATCTTCGACATCACGCGTCGGAAACGGCTGTCGCCGGAGCCGCCGTCGCTGGGAACGGTGCGCTGCGCGACCGTCGCTGGGCTCGGGCTCGCCGGATCGGTCGAGGTCGAGGGTTCGGAAACGCTCATCGTCTCATCTCCTGGAACAGGTTCGGGTTCAAATGTGGGCTGTCTCGGCGTGCTGGGGCAGCGCGAGACGCATGACGGCTTCGGGGGTGGCCGCTTCGCGGTCGAGGATTCCCTGCTGGCGCCCGCCCGACATGACGAGCACTCGGTGGGACAGCCCGAGGACTTCCTCGAGCTCGGACGAGACGACGATGACGGCGACGCCCTCTTCGGCCAGGCGACCGATGGCGGCGTAGATCGTCATCTTGGCACCGACGTCGACTCCGCGCGTGGGCTCATCGAGGATGAGCACCTTGGGCTTCTCGATGAGCCACTTCGCGAGCAGGACCTTCTGCTGGTTGCCTCCGGACAGGCGACCGACCGCGACGTCGGCCTGGCCGCGGATGTCAAGCTCGGCCCGGTGCTCGCGGTAGGTCTTGGCGAGCTCCTTGTGAGTGACGATGCCCCGGCGTGACAGCTGCTTCTGCCACGGGAGGGTCATGTTCTCGGTGCTGTCCCGGTCGAGCAGGAGACCCTGCGACTTGCGGTCTTCGGGCACCATCGCGATTCCGGCTTTGATGCCGTCGCGCGGGTTGCGGATGCGGACGACCTTGCCGTCGACGCGGATCTCGCCGGTGTCGGCGCGATCCGCTCCGGCGATCGCGCGGACCACTTCGCTGCGGCCGGCTCCGACGAGGCCGGCGATGCCGAGGATCTCACCGGCCCGGACTTCGAAATCGATGCCCTCGAAGGCGCCTTCCCGACCCAGGCCCGAGACCTGGATGACGGTCTTCTCGGCGGCGGGGGGAGGGGTGTCGTGGCCGTAGGTGAAGTCACGACCCACCATTGCGCGGACGATGTCGTCACGGGGCACGTCTCCGGTGTCCCAGCGTGCCGCCTCGTGCCCGTCACGAAGGCAGAGGATCGCGTCGGAGAGGCGGGTGATCTCTTCGATCCGGTGCGAGATGTAGACGATTCCTGCTCCGGCGGCCTTGAGCGCCTCGATCTGATCGAAGACTCGGGCCGTCTCGGACTTGCCGAGCGAAGCAGAGGGCTCGTCGAAGATGATGTAGCGCGGGTCACGACTGAGCGCACGCGCGATCTCGATCTCCTGCTGAGCGGCGATCGAGAGGTCGCCCACTCGCTGGCGGGGGCTCATTCGCGATCCGAGACGGCTGAGCACGGCTTCGGTGTCGGCGTGCAGGCGGTCGCGATCGATGGCGCCCCGCTTGAGCGGCAGGCGCCCGATGAAGATGTTCTCGGCGACCGACAGCTCGGGCACCATCCGGATCTCCTGGTGGATGAGGACCACACCCGACCGCAGTGCGTCACCGGGCGATCGCGGGTCGTAGACCTCGCCGTCGATCATCATCGAGCCCTCGTCGGGCTGGACGAGGCCGGCGATCATTCCCGAGGTCGTCGACTTTCCCGCACCGTTCTCGCCGACCAGGCCGAGCACGGACCCGGGCGTCAGGGTGATGTCGATGTCTTTGACGACGGTGACACCGCCGTAGCGCTTCGTCAGGCCCGTGCACACGAGACCCGTCGCGGGGGATGCTGCGCGTTCAGCCATGGGGTTGTTCCTTCCGGACGGGTGGTGCGGCGCACATTGCACCGCACCACCCGGTAGAAATACGGGCTACTTCGTGCCCACGTTCGGACCGTAGAACTTCGTCGGGTCGTTCTCGGCGACGTTGGCCTCGTTGACCAGCACGGCATCCTGGTACTGCTCGGCGGGGATGTCGTCACCCTCGCCCTCGAGAAGCGCGATGGCGTTCTCGACAGCGAGCTGACCCATCATGTAGGGCTGCTGGGCCATCGTGGCCTGAGTGAGCCCGTCGGCGATCGCCTGGAACATCGTCGGGAAGCCGTCGATGCCCACGAAGAACATCCCGTCGCGGCCGGCCTGCTGCGCAGCCTTGGCCGCACCCATCGCCATGGCGTCGCTCTCGCCGAAGATCGCCTTGAGGTTCGGGTGAGCCGTCAGGATGTTCTGCGACGCCTCGAATGCCTGGGTCTCGTCCCAGCCGGCGCTCTCCCACTGCACATCGATGACACCGGGGTTCTCGTCGAGTGCCTTCTGGCAGCCCTCGGAGCGCTGCAGCTCTGCCGTCGAACCGAGCGGCCCCTGCAGGACGGCGATCTCACCCTCGTTGTCGAACTGCTCGAACATCCAGGTGCACACCTCGTAGGCGGCCTTGACGCTGTCGGTGGCGATGAACGTGCGGATCTCCGCGTCCTCGGTCTCGGGCTTCTGGTCCACCGCGACCACGGGGACGCCCGCGTCGTTCGCGAGGCGCACGCCGGCGGCGGCAGCGGTGGCGTCCTGGGGAGTGTAGATGAGCACGCCGACCTGCTGGGTCAGCAGGTTCTGCACCTGGTTGACCTGGCGGTTGGCGTCGTTGTCGGCCGACTCGACGATGAGCTTGTACCCCGCCTCTTCGGCGGCGGCCTTCATGCCGTCGACGGCGGCGATGTAGAAGAGCGACTTCTGGTCGGCCACCGAGACGCCGATCACCTTCGAGTCGATGGGTCCGCCGTCCGTGCCTCCGCCGGATTCCGTCGTGCTGCATCCGGCGAGGCCGAGCGCGGCGATCGCGAGTCCTGCGAGGAGTGCGGCCCCGCGACGCTTGCTGTGAGTGGTCATTCGTTTCTCCTTCGAAACCTTGGTGAAGGTGGCATCTGAATAGCTATGCGAGTATCGAATGTAGATGCCGTTGGAGCGATGCTAAGCGCCGCCCCGCCGGGTGTCAAGCGTCTGGCGTGGCTGTGGGGAGGCGCGCCGAGTGGACCCCGATGGGGGGTGGTCGACGCGTAGGGATCAGGCCGCTGAGGGGCCTTTGGAGAGAAGGTAGCGAGCTGTCTCCTCGTCGGTCACGAGGACATTGATCCATCCGCCGCGGACGGCGGCGAGCACGGCGTCGTGCTTGCCGGCGCCGCCAGAGACGCCGATGCGCCGCTCGGCGCGGCGGATCTCGTCGAGGCTGACACCGAGCACGAGTTCGTCGAGCTCGCTCGCGATCGGCTGACCGTCGGCATCCATGAATCGAAGGTTGATCTCGCCGACGGCGCCGAGTGAGCGTACGTAGTCGAACTGCTCCTGCGTGAAGAAGTTGTCGCCGCCGACGAGCGGGGGCACGATGGTGCAGTTGCCGATGCCGACCAGGGCGATGTCCAGTTCGGGCATCGTCTCGAGCGCGCGGCGCGCATGCGGATCACTTGCCAGGATGGCGTCGCGCATCTGGGGTGTCGGGACGACGCCGGGAACGCGCAGGAACAGCGCTTCTGCATCGGTCAGCTGGGCCAGTCGCTCAGTGGCAACCGTTGCTTCGTGCTGAATGGCCGGTTGTCCGACGCCGCCGAGAAGCTCGACGACTGCCCGTGCCTTGGCCCGGGGGAAGCGCTGCAGGTTGGCCACGAAGCTGCGCAGCGAGCGGCTCCAGGATGTGAAGCCGATGGTCTTGCCGTCGATCGGCGCCAGCTGGAAGATCGGGGCGAGGGCCCGCCCGACGTGGTCAGTGCGTTCCCGCTCGGACTCGTCGATCGCGTCGACGATGTGCGCCTCGAGTAGACCGAAGGCCTGCTCCAGGCTCTGTTCGAGGTCGGCGTTGAGCCCCGCAGGTGGCACGACGATCGTGCGAACGATTCCGGCGTCTTCGGCTGATGAGAGCAGGCGTGAGACCCGCGCCTGAGAGAGGCCCAGTGTGCGCGCGATCTCCGTCTGCACCATTCCGCGCGTGTGGTAGAGGTGCGAGACCTTCGTCATCATGCGCTGGCCGTCGGGGTCGTTGCGGTCCTGGGGCATCGATCGCCTTTCCTGTCTCCGCCTGGGATCTGAGTCATTCTGTCAGACTGGAGCGGGCATCTCGGGTCCTCGCGGTCCCTTCGCCCCGTTCCCCTCGGCGGTTCACGCGCTACACTAGTGGAAGGTCATTCAGTTAACGACTGAATATTCACGCCATCGTCGAGGAGGCATTGTGACCAAGACTGGACAGCTCACGTACGACGTCGTCGTGATCGGCGCGGGGATCAACGGGCTCGGCATCGCCCGCGATGCCGCTGAGCGGGGCCTGTCTGTCGCACTGGTGGAGCAGGAGGACTTCTGCGCGGGCGTATCGGCCTGGTCTGGCCGGCTTGTGCACGGCGGACTGCGGTACCTCGAGCGCGGCGACATCGGCTTGGTACGCGAATCTCTTCGAGAGCGCGAGCTGCTGTTCCGGGTCGCGCCGCACCTGGTCAAGCCGGTCCGCCTCATCATGCCCTTCTACTCGCGCAACACGCGCCCGTCGTGGATGATCCGGCTCGGCATGCTCGCCTATGACGTGCTCTCGGCTGACAAATCGGTGCCGTGGCACCGCATCCTCTCGACCCGCACCGTCAAAGCCCGCTTCCGAGGAATGACAGAGTCGGGACTCAGCGGCGCCGCCCTGTTCACCGACGGACAGGTCGAATACGCCGAACGGCTGTGCACCGAGCTCGCCGTCGCCGCAGCCGATGCCGGCGCGCGAATCTTCATCCACACGAAGGCGGTCGGGGTCCTCCGCGACGGTACCGCGGTGACGGGCATCCGCGTCCGCTCTTCCGACGGTGTCGAACGCGACCTGCGCGCGCGGCTCACGATCAACGCGGGAGGGCCGTGGGTCGACGCGGTCTTGGCGGGCGACGGCGGTGCTCCGGTGGCATCCCCCCGTCTCATCGGCGGAGCGAAGGGCAGCCACATTATCGTCGATCCGTTCCCGGGCGCGCCCCGAGACGTCGTGTACTACGAGTCGCAGACGGACGGGCGCCTGGTGCTCGTCATCCCATGGATGGGGCGCTACCTCATCGGCACGACCGACATCAAGTACGACCTGGATCCGGATTCGGCGCGCGCGGACAGCTCGGAGATCGACTACCTGCTCTCTGAGGCGAATACGCTCATGCCCGAGGCCCACCTCACGGTCGACGACGTGCTTTACACCTACAGCGGTGTGCGACCGTTGCCGTACGCTCCCGACACACCGGAGTGGAAGGTGCCCCGCAGCCACATCGTCCGCGACCACGCGAAGGATGGATACCCCGGCGTCCTGTCCATCGTCGGCGGAAAGCTCACGACGTACCGGCAGCTCGCCGAAGACGCTACGGACATCGCCGTGAAGAAGCTTCGTGCGCGAGCACCCAAGAAGCCGATCAGCAGACAGCAGCCCTTCCCCGGTGCGCGTGCGGCGGATCTCGCGGCGTTCGAGCGGGCGTTCCTCGCCAACGACGTGCTCGACCGCGATACGTCGCATCGCCTATGGGCTCTGTACGGCACGCGCGCTCAACGCGTGCTCGAGATCGCGCAGGCCGACCCCGCGCTGGCCGAGCGCTTCGACCCGGAGAGCTCCGCGATCGCCGCCGAACTGGTTTTCGCGGTCGACCACGAGTTCGCCGAGACGCTCACGGACGTCTTCGCCCGCCGCACCCTGCTCGCATTCGAGCCGGGCCACGGCCTGGGCGGGGCGGAGCGCGCCGCGGAGATTCTGGCACCCCATCGTGGGTGGGACGATACGCGGCGCTCAGCCGAGATTGCGGGCTACCGTGAATGGCTCGATCACCTGCGCGTTCCCGAGCGCGCCTGACTCGAAATGGAGTCCGCCGTGACCGGCAGATATGTCGTCGCCCTCGACGAGGGATCCAGCAGCGCCCGCGCGATCGTCATCGACGACGCAGGTCGCACCGTCGGTGAAGCGTCGGCGCCGGTCGCCACGATCTTCCCGCGCGAAGGGTGGGTCGAGTTCGACCCACAGGAGATGTGGGACGCACCGCGCCGCTCGCTCGTCCTCGCGCTCGAGCGTGCCGGCATCACGGCGGCCGATGTCGCCGCTGTCGGGGTGACGTCGCACCGAGAAACCATCGTGATGTGGGACCGCTCGACGGGGGTGCCCGTCTACAACGCCGTGACCTGGATGTCGAAGCAGACCGACGACATCGTGCGAGAGTGGTCCGAGCGCGGCCTCGACGACGAGTTCCGCTCGCGCACCGGCGTGCGCAACGACTCCTTCTATTCGGCGCCGAAGATCGCCTGGCTGTTGCGCCACGTTCCCGGAGTGCGCGAGCGCGCGGAGCGCGGTGAGCTAGCCATCGGCACTCCTGACACGTGGATGCTGTGGAACCTGACGGGCGGCACGGCGCATCGCACCGAGCCCAGCGCGGCGTCCCGCACGGGGCTCATGAGCCTCGCGCGCGCCCAATGGGACGAAGAGTTCTGCGCGATGCTCGACATCCCCACGAGTCTGCTGCCCGAGATCGTGCCGTCCGCAGGCTGGTTCGGCGACGTCGCGCACGACGTGCTTCCGGCGCCGCATCCCGTTCCCGTGACCGCCGTCCTCGGCGACCAGCAGGCGGGGCTGTTCGGCCAGGCCTGCCTCGAAGCCGGCAGTGCCAAGAACACCTTCGGAACGGCTGGGGTGCTGACGGTGAACATGGGCGACGTGCCGCGCACTCTGCCGGGCATGTGCAGCAGCGTCGCGTGGCAGTTCGGCGACAAGGTGACCTACGAAGCGGAGGGCGTCGTCTTCCACAGCGGACAGACGATCCAGTGGCTCCGCGACCGTCTGGGCATCCTCTCGGATGCGGGCGACAGTGAGGCCGTCGCATCCAGCGTGCCCGACACGGGCGGGGTCTATCTCGTGCCGGGATTCGCCGGGCTGTTCGACCCGCACTGGGATCGCAACGCTCGGGGGGCCATCGTGGGCCTCACGCTCGAGTCCTCGGCGGCGCACGTCGTGCGTGCGGGGATCGAGGCGATGGCGTACCAGACACGCGACAACGTCGACAATCTGCGTCGCCATGGCGTCGAGATCCCGATGCTCAAGGTCGACGGTGGGGCGACACGAAACGATCTGCTGTGCCAGTTCCAGGCCGACATCCTCGGCATTCCGGTCTCGCGGCCGGTCGGTCTCGAGCGCACGGCGCTGGGCATCGCCCACCTCGCCGGCAGCGAAGTGGGCATGTGGGCGCGGGATGACATCCACGACCGGTGGCAGCTCGAGCGCATCTTCGAGCCACTCATGCCGGCTGAGCAGCGCGAAGAGCTGTACCGGGGCTGGTCCGATGCCGTCGCGGCGGTCCGAGGGCTGCCGCCCCGCGTCCGCGCCTAGATTGTCCGGCCGGAAGCGACATGGGCATTCCTCCCCATGGGACCGCTCGTGCGAATGAATAGTCTGGGCTCGTGCCAGATGTGCAGTACAGCGACTCCGACTTCACCACCGCGGTGACGGAGTTGCGCGCGGCGGCGGCCCGCGCAGCCGACGGAGCGCGCCCCGACAACGCCGTCGTGAAGTCCGACGTCGTCGAGGCGGCGCTCGGCGACGTCGACGAGCTCGTCCGGGCCGCGATGGACGCCCTGTCCGAAGCGGGCGACGAGCTCGCGACCGACACGGGCATCGTGCACAGCGAACTGCAGCGCACCGACGCCGAACTCGCGGGAGGTGGCGCATGAGCCTTCCCGGAATCGATCAGGATCCGGCGCAGGGCGATGCCGGCGGCATCCGCGATCTGGCGAGCCTGTTCCGCTCCCGCTCGACCGCGCAGCGCGACCGCAGCGCCGCCTCGGGCCGCGCGCTCGCCGCCCTCGGGCCCGTCATCGCCGAGAGCGCCGAGGCGCTTCGCCCCCGCATCACGGTGCTGTCCGAACGGTTCACCCGCACTTCGGATGCCGCCGATTCGGCAGCGGGGATCCTCGACGACTACGCCACCTCACTCGAAGACCTGCAGGCCCGCGCCGCCGCAGCGCTCGCCACGGCGCAGACCCGGTACGACGCGATCTGGGCGCGGCGCGGCGAAGCACTCAACCAGGCGTCCGAGACGATCGTCGGCTGGGCCCTCGGGTGGGACGACGTGTTGCCCGACTGGCTCTACCTCGACAAGCCCCACTACCTCGCACGCTGGCGGGGCGCGATCGAGTCGTACCGCACGGCGCAGTCCGCCTACAACGACCTGCAGGTCGAGCGCGACGAGCTCGACAGTGCGACCGCGGCTCGGCTGCGCAGCATCCACCTCGTCGCCGAACTTACGAACGACGGCCGGATCGGTCGCGGCGGCTATTTCGCGTCGGCGGCACTGTGGGCCGAGGACACCGACTCGATCACGGCCGAGCAGCTGGCGGGCCTCGGTGATCCGCACCTCATCCGTCAGGTGTGGGACAGCCTCGACCGCGCCCAGCGCGATGCGCTCATCGAGGCGTCGCCGAAGATCATCGGCAACCTCGACGGCATCCCGATCGCCGACCGGGTCACGGCGAACCACATCAACATCGAAGACGAGATCCGCGCCCGTCAGGCCGAGATCGAGCGCATCGAACAGATGCGCGCTGACGCGAAGGACCGCGCCTATTACGGTCACGACGGCATCGACGCCGAGTACGACAAGCTCGTCGCCGAGCAGCAGACGCTCATCGACTACTACGAGGGACTGCTGACACAAGAAGTGCGCTTCATCGACGAGAACGGTGTGCCGAGCTCGTACACGGGGTCGCGCGTCGTCGTCTTCGACCCGGCGCAGAGTGCGATCGCGACCTACCACGGGCCGATCGACCCCGAGACGGGGGACATCCCGTCGTGGGTCACGTCGGTGGCGATCTCGGTGCCCGGCACGGGCGCGAACATGACCGACTTCGCCGACGACCGTGCCGCCGATCTGTACCAGGCGGCGGGCTCGACATCGGCGGTCTTCCAGTGGGCGGGCGGGCCCTTCCCGCAGGACATCCCGGCCGCGATGGACCCCTCTTACTCCCACGCGCTCGCCCCCAGGCTGCGCGACTTCGCGGGGGGAATCGTCACACCGACGGGCTCGACCCTGACGGTGCTCGGCCACAGCTACGGCGGCGCGACCGTCGGACTCGCCGAGCAGGCCGGCCTCAAGGCCGACCGCATCCTCTACGTCGCGGCGGCGGGCATGGGCGACGGCGTCTCGGGCGTGAGCGACTTCCCGCACACCTCCGGCGTGCCGCACTATGCGCTGATGAGCCGCAACGACGGCGTCGTGGGCCTCATCCAGGGCAACGCCGGCGACCTGCACGCCCTGCACGGCCAGTCGACGCTCACCGCCGGCGGCGTCATCCGGCTCGAGACGGGCATGATCGACGGCAGCGACCTGGGCAGCACCGACATCGAAGACCACAACGTGCCGGGCAACTGGATGCCGCCCGCGATCGACAGCCACAGCTCGGTCTTCACACCGGGGTCGACGTCGTTCAATAACATGGTCGCCGTGATCACGGGCGGACAAGTCGAGCTCTTCGCCCCCGACGAGGTCATCGTCACGTCGGGTGGCGTCGTGACGATCGACGGCATCGACCTCAGCACCTACTCGCCCACCTATACACAGGTCGAGTGACGGATGCGACGACTCATCGCCGTCCTCGCGACGGCCGCCCTCGCCCTCATCCTCGGAGGTTGCAGCATGACGACGACGAGCAGACTCGACGAGTACGCCGCAGCGACCGACGCGCTCATGGCCGACACGGTCGCCGTGATCCCCGCCGACCTCGTCGACGAGGTCGGGTTCTCCGAGTCCGAACCGCGCTACGAGTCGCCCCTGGGTGCCGGGTCGGCAGAGGATGCCGCGTGGTGGCAGGCGCTCGAGAGCATCGTGCTCGTGTCGCAGTCCGACGCGTCGGCCGATGCCGCCGCCGCGATCACCGAGCACCTCGTCACCAATGGGTGGACGACGTCGCGCGTGCGCGAGACCGACGGCGGCCGCCGGATCGCCGACGGCTTCCGCCGCGAGATCGACGGGGGCGACTGGTACATCGAACTCACGTGGGTGATGACCGCGCCCGACAAGGCCGAGGTCGTCGAGGTGCTCGTCGTGAGTCCCCAGACCGTGCGCGGCGACGCCTAGACTCGTCGCATGCGGGCTGCGGACATCCAGAGCGAACTGACCGAGATCCTCCTCACCCAGGAGGAGATCCACGAGAAGCTGCAAGAGGTCGCGGATCGCGTCGCAGAGGATTACGCCGGCAAGGATCTGCTGCTGGTCGGTGTACTCAAGGGCGCCATCATGGTCATGGCCGACTTCTCGCGGGCGCTGCCGATGACGGCACCGATGGACTGGATGGCCGTGTCCTCGTACGGCACGGGCACGAAATCGAGCGGCGTCGTCCAGATCCGCAAGGACCTCGACACCGATCTGCACGACAAGCACGTGCTGATCATCGAGGACATCATCGACTCGGGCCTGACCCTCAGCTGGCTGCTCGAGAACTTCGAAGCTCGTGGTGCGGCATCCGTCGAGGTGTTCGCGCTGCTGCGCAAGCCCGAGGCCGCGAAGGTCGAGGTGCGCTGCAAGTACGTCGGGTTCGACATCCCGAACGAGTTCGTCATCGGCTACGGCCTCGACTACGCCGAGCGCTACCGCAACCTGCGCGACGTCGCGATCCTCGCGCCCCACGTCTACAGCTGACGCCAGTCGAGAGCGATGCGCGGGCCCGCGCATCGCGACCCTTCGACAAGCTCAGGGACCGGGCGGGCTCAGGGACCGGGCGGGGTCAGGGGCCGCGACAAGCTCAGGGGCCGGTGGGTGGGGTACGCCGTGGGCGAATGCACAGGATCGGCATAGCGTGCCCGCGATACCCTGAAAACACTGTCGCGGGGACACGTGCGCCCTTTTCGACGGTTCGTTCGACGAAAGGGACCGGCGCTCGCCGTCACCATGAAGGCCAAGAAGCTCACCCGCAATCCGTTCGTGTACGTCGTGCTCATCGGCGTGCTGCTCATCGTGGGCTTCACGCTCATCTCGAGTCTCGGCGGGGCGAAGCAGATCACGACGCAGCAGGGTCTCGAGCTTCTGCGCGGCAGCACCGTGACCGAGGTGACGACGACCGACGGCGACCAGCGCGTCGACATGGCGCTGTCCAAGCCCTTCGAGGGCGCGAACGACGTGCAGTTCTACTACGTCTCCGCCCGTGCCGACGAGGTCGTCTCGGCGATCAACGCCGCGAACCCCAAGGACGGCTTCAACGACGCCGTCCCGCGAGCGTCGTGGTTCGACGGCATCCTCTCGCTGATGATCCCGATCCTGCTGCTGGGTCTGCTGTTCTGGTTCCTCATGTCCAGCGCGCAGGGCGGCGGGTCGAAGGTCATGCAGTTCGGCAAGTCGCGTGCGAAGCTCGTGACGAAGGAGATGCCGCAGGTCACGTTCCAGGACGTCGCCGGCTCGGATGAGGCGCTCGAAGAGCTGCAGGAGATCAAGGACTTCCTCAAGGACCCCGCGAAGTTCCAGGCCGTCGGAGCCCGGATCCCCAAGGGCGTGCTGCTGTACGGCCCGCCCGGAACGGGTAAGACGCTTCTCGCGCGCGCGGTCGCGGGCGAGGCCGGCGTGCCGTTCTACTCGATCTCGGGCTCGGACTTCGTCGAGATGTTCGTCGGCGTCGGCGCATCGCGCGTGCGCGACCTGTTCACGCAGGCGAAGGAGAATTCCCCCGCCATCATCTTCATCGACGAGATCGACGCCGTCGGCCGTCACCGTGGCGCCGGAATGGGCGGCGGGCACGACGAGCGCGAGCAGACGCTCAACCAGATGCTCGTCGAGATGGACGGCTTCGACCCCAAGGTCAACGTCATCGTCATCGCGGCGACGAACCGCCCCGACATCCTCGACCCGGCTCTGCTGCGTCCGGGCCGCTTCGACCGCCAGATCGGCGTGGACGCCCCCGATCTTCAGGGCCGCAAGCGCATCCTTGAGGTGCACGGCCGCGGTAAGCCGCTCGCCGACAGCGTCGACCTCGAGGTCGTCGCCCGCAAGACTCCCGGCTTCACGGGCGCCGACCTCGCGAACGTCCTCAACGAGGCGGCACTGCTCACGGCGCGAAGCAACGCCCAGCTCATCGACAACCGCGCGCTCGACGAGGCGATCGATCGCGTGCTCGCCGGCCCGCAGCGGCGCACCCGCGTCATGAAGGACAAAGAGAAGCTGATCACGGCCTACCACGAGGGCGGCCACGCGCTCGCGGCCGCGGCGATGAACCACACCGACCCGGTCACGAAGGTCACGATCCTCCCGCGCGGCAAGGCGCTCGGCTACACGATGGTGCTGCCGCTCGATGACAAGTACTCGATCACACGCAACGAGCTGCAGGACCAGCTCGCCTACGCGATGGGCGGCCGCGTCGCCGAGGAGATCGTCTTCCATGACCCCACGACCGGCGCCTCGAACGACATCGAGAAGGCGACGGGCATCGCGCGCAAGATGGTGACCGAGTACGGCATGACGATGGACGTCGGACCGGTCAAGCTCGGACAGTCGTCGGGCGAGGTCTTCATGGGCCGCGACATGGGTCACGGCCGTGACTTCTCGGAGCGCATCGCCGAACGCGTCGACGCCGAGGTGCGCGCGCTCATCGAGCAGGCGCACAACGAGGCGTACGAAGTGCTCAACGCCAACCGCGACGTGCTCGACAAGCTCGCCCTCGAGCTGCTCGAGAAGGAGACGCTCGACCACCTGCAGCTCGCCGAGATCTTCAAGGACATCAGGAAGCTGCCGCCCCGCCCGCAGTGGCTCTCGAGCGAGCAGCGGCCCGTGTCGCAGCTGCCGCCCGTCGACGTGCCTCGCCGCCGCGAAGACGCGGGGCTCGCGGCATCCGTCGAGTCGGATCCGCAGGCCGCCGCCGAGAAGTCGGCGACGCGCCGTCCTGCCGGTCAGGCGCGTCCCGCGACCGCGTAGGCTCGCGGCGTGGCCGTCGATCGTGAGCGCGTCGCGGGTCTGGTCCGCGAGCTTCTCGAGGCGATCGGGGAGGACCCCGATCGTGCGGGCCTGCGCGTGACGCCGCAGCGCGTCGCCGACGCGTACGCCGAGTTCTTCTCGGGAGTGGGGCAGGATGCCGCCGCGCCGCTCGCGCACACGATCTCGGTCGCACGCGGGCCGGCACCGGACACCCTGCCGTCCGGTGCCGTGATGCTGCGCGACATCCGCTTCCGCTCGGTGTGCGAGCACCACCTGCTGCCGTTCCGCGGGCGCGCGCACATCGCGTACCTGCCCGGGGAGCAGGTCGTGGGCCTCGGCGCATTGCCCAAGGTCGTCGACATCCTCGCATCGCGCCCGCAGGTTCAGGAGCGTCTGGGCGAGCAGATCGCCGACACGATCTCGGGGTCGCTCGACACGCGCGGCGTGCTGGTCGTGCTCGACGCGTCGCACGAGTGCGTCACGATGCGCGGGGGGCAGCAGGCGGATGCCACGACCGTCACGATCGCGGCGCGCGGCGAGTTCGCCGATGCCGCGGCCCGCACCGAGATCATGGTGCTCGTGGGGGCGACGCGCGAATGACCCTCGTCATGGGGATCGTCAACGTGACCCCCGACTCGTTCAGCGACGGCGGGCGTCACCACGACGCCGATGCCGCGGTCGCGCACGGTCTGCGGCTGCTCGCCGAGGGCGCCGACCTGCTCGACGTGGGCGGCGAGTCCACACGTCCCGGCGCGGAGCGCGTCGAGGCCGCCCTCGAGCGCGAGCGCGTGCTGCCCGTCGTCGCGGCGCTCGCCGAGGCCGGCGCCATGATCAGCATCGACACCCTGAACGCGTCGACGGCGCTCGCGGCGATCGATGCCGGAGCGCGCATCGTCAACGACGTCTCGGGGGGCCTTGCCGACCCCGACATGCTCGCGGCCGTCGCCGCGACCGACACCGACATCGCCCTCGGGCACTGGCGCGGACCGTCGGCCGACATGTACGCGCGTGCGACCTACGACGATGTCGTGGCCGATGTGCTCGACGAGCTGCGCGAGCGGGTCGCGGCGGCCGGTGCCGCCGGCATCCCGCCCGCGCGCGTCATCGTCGACCCGGGCATCGGGTTCGGCAAGCGCGGCGCGCAGAACTGGACCGTGCTGCGCGCCACCGAGCGTGTCGCGGGGCTCGGGCACCGTGTGCTCATCGGCACGAGTCGCAAGGGATTCCTCGCCGAGACGCTCGCGACGGACTCGGACGCGCCGATCGGGCAGGAGCGCCGCGACCTCGCGACAGCCGTCACGAGCGTGCTCGCGGCACAGGGCGGTGCGTGGGCCGTGCGCGTCCACGACGCCGCGGCGACGCGCGATGCCCTGCGCATCGCCGCCGCGTGGGAAGGAGACGATCGATGGACGCCGTCGACGAGATCACGCTGACGGGAGTGCGCGCGTTCGGGCGCCACGGGGTGTATCCCGATGAACGCCGCGACGGGCAGGAGTTCGTCGTCGACGTCACGATGAGGGTGGATGCCGCGCGCGCGGCCGCGTCGGACGACGTGGCCGACACCGTGCACTACGGCGAGCTCGCCGAACGCCTCGTCGAGATCGTCGAGGGCGACCCCGTCGATCTCATCGAGACCCTCGCGAGCCGCATCGCCGACGACGTGCTGGCGCACGATCTCGTGCAGGGAGTCGTCGTCACGGTGCACAAGCCGAACGCGCCGATCACGGTGCCGTTCGCGGATGTCTCCGTCACGGTGCGCCGCGGAACGTCGGGATCACGATGAGCCGCCGTCTCGCGCAGGGCATCGAATCGGCCCCCGCCCCCGCCGGGCCGACGGTCGACGCCGTCGTGGCCCTCGGCGCGAACCTCGGCGACCGCGCCGCGACGCTCGCCAAGGCGATCGAGGGGCTCGCTCGCCTTCCGCTCACGGGCGACGTGCGGGCGTCTGCCCCCGTCGAGTCCGTCGCCGTGAAGCCCGAGGGTCCGGATGACGCCGCGCCCGCCTACCTCAACGCGGTCGCGCTGCTGCGCACCCGGCTCGCGCCCTCGGTGCTGCTGTCGTACCTGCACGCGATCGAGGCAGCGCACGGCCGCGAGCGTCGCGCGCGCTGGGACGACCGGACGCTCGACCTCGACCTGATCGCCTACGGCGACCTGGCGAGCGACGACCCGCAGCTGACGCTGCCGCACCCGCGGGCAGCCGAGCGCGACTTCGTGCTCATCCCGTGGCTCGCGGTCGCGCCCGATGCCGTCCTGCCCGGCCGCGGTCGCGTCGACGAACTGCTGGCACGCCTGCGGGGGCGGGCGTGAAGCGCACGGGCGCGGGCGTCCTCATCGGCGCGGCTGTGCTGGGCGCGGCGAGCGGATTCGCGCTCGACCAGGCGCTCACGGCCGCGGGCCGGCCGACCTTCACGCCCGCCGTGACGCTGCCGATCCTGCTCATCTGCCTCGCGGGGCTGGTGCTCGCCCTGGCGATCCCCATCCGCCGCGCGACGCGGGGGGCGACCGGGGTCATCGTGAATCCGTTCCGCGCGCTGCGCACCGCGATGCTCGCGAAGGCGTCGAGCATCGTCGGCGCCGCGCTCGGCGGTTTCGGCGCCGGTCTCGGCGTCTTCCTCGTGACCCTGCCCGTGACGCCCTCGCTAGGCTCGACGGGTACCGTCATCGCGACGGCCGCCTGCGGGGTGCTGCTCATGGCGGCAGCGCTCGTGGCGGAGCACCTGTGCACGATCCGGAAGGACCACGATGACGAACAGCCCGGAGGCGACGACCCCGGACTCGAACCCCGCGCACACTGACGCCGCACCCGCGACGCCGGTCGAGAGCGCGACGGCGGCGCCCGTTCCCGTCGCGGACGCGGAATCGGCTCCGAGTTCGGCGAGTGCTCCGGCCCCGGCGACCCGGGCCGAGCGGCGGGCTGCCGCCGCGGCATCCGAGGCCGAGAGTGTGCCGTACGGGCCCGACGCGACCCTCGACGAGGGCACGTTCGATCGCATCAAGGAGCCGCGCGCCGAGGGTCGGCTGCCGCTCGGCGACGGCACATGGCACCAGCTCGCACGGCAGTACGTGCGCGTGCAGCTCATCGTCACGGGGTTCTTCCTCGCGCTCGTCGTCGCCGCGATGCTCGTGCTCGGGCTCGTGCTGAACCAGGTCTGGGTGTGGATCCCGGGCGGCATCGGCACGGCGCTGCTGATCTTCACGCTCGTCATCACACCCCGTCAGGCCCGCTCGTACGGCTACCAGCTCCGCCGCGACGACCTCGTGTTCCGCCGCGGCATCCTGTGGCAGCGGGTCGTCGCCGTGCCGTACGGCCGCATGCAGCTCGTCGACATCACGCACGGCCCCCTCGACCGCGGATTCGGCATCGCCCAGCTCAAGCTCGTCACGGCCGCGGCCGCCACCGGCGTCACGATCCCCGGGCTGACGCAGGATGCCGCCGAGCGTCTGCGCAACACCCTGATCGACGTCGCCGAAACCCGCCGGACCGGACTGTGACGGGCATCCCCGCCGAAGGTCCGCCGCCCCCCGCCCGCCGCCTGGTGCGGTCGCCGCTGAGCGATGGCGAATGGCACCGGATGCACCCGCTCACGCCCCTGCTGCGCGGCGGGTTCGCCCTCGTCGTCGTGGCCGGCATCATCATCGCGAACTTCCGCGACCGGCTCATCGAGCTGTTCCTGCCCGCGATGGACGGCTACGGCGACTATTCCGGCGACCCCATCGACTGGGTGGTGTCCAACGACCTGCTGCTGGTGGCCCTGTTCGCCGTGCTCGGCGTCGTGATCCTGCTGATCGGGGTCTTCTACGTGTCGTGGCGGTTCCACACGTTCCGCATCACGGGCGATGACGTCGAGGTGCGCAGCGGCGTGCTGTTCCGCACGCACCGCCGAGCGCCGCTGGACCGCGTTCAGGGGGTCAACCTCACGCGCCCCATGATCGCTCGGCTGCTCGGGCTCGCCAAGCTCGAAGTCGTCGGCGCGGGCCTGGACTCCAACGTCAAGCTCGAGTACCTGTCGACGCCGAACGCCGAGGCCGTGCGCGCCGACATCCTGCGGCTCGCCTCGGGTGCGCAGCTCGGCGACGCCGCGCCGGATGCCGCCGGCCCGAGCGGATCGCGCGTCTCCGCCGCGGCATCCATCGTCAGTGCCGGCATCTCGGGGATCATCGACGGTGCGGACCAGTCCGACGTCGAACCCGAATCGGTCGTGCACATCCCCGTGGGGCGGCTCATCGGGTCGCAGCTGCTGAGCGGTTCGACCATCGCGCTCGTGCTCGCGATCATCGCGATCATCGTCGGATCGATCTTCGGTACGCCGTGGATCCTCTTCGGCATGGTGCCCGCCGCCATCGGCTTCGGGGCGTACTGGGCGCGCAGCATCACGCGGTCGCTGCGCTACTCGATCGCACCGACCTCGAGCGGCGTGCGCATCACGTTCGGGCTCTTCACGACCATCACCGAGATCCTGCCGCCCGGCCGCGTGCACGCCGTGCAGGTGTCGCAGTCGATCCTGTGGCGTCGGTTCGGCTGGTGGGCCGTCTCGGTCAACCGGCTGTCGGGCCGCAGCGCGACCGATGTCAATTCCGATCAGTTCGCGACGGTGCTGCCGGTCGGCACCCGTGCCGACGTCGAGCGCGTGCTCGGGCTCCTGCTGCCCGGGTTTCCGCAGGACGACTGGCCGCTCGTCATCGAGCAGGGGCTGCTGCGCCCGAGCGCCGACGACCCGTTCACCACGACACCCCGGCGGGCGCGTCTGCTGCGCCCCCTCTCGTGGCGGCGGAACGGCTTTCAGCTCACGCCGCACGCCCTCCTCGTGCGTCGCGGCGCCATCTGGCGCAAGCTCGGGATCTTCCCCCTCGCGCGTCTGCAGAGCGTCGCGATCGCGCAGGGTCCCGTCGACCGGCGCCTGCGGATCGCGAACCTGCAGCCGCACACGATCCTCGGCCCCGTCTCCGGGGCGCTCGGGATCATCGACCGCGATGCCGTGCTCGACGTGTTCGGCGAGGTGATCGCCGCGGCGAACGCGGCCGCCGCCGTCGACAGCAGTCACCGGTGGGCGGGGAGAGCGTCGGCCCTGGCGGACCAGGTCGCGGCGGAGTCGGCGGATGCCGGGCCCGGCACGTGGGCGCCCGGCGCCGGGGCGGGTGGACCGGTGGTCACGCCCGACGGCGGTGCGCCGACGTTCGCCGAGGCGGGGCCTGCCGCGGGTGCGGGGGCTGCCGCGGGTGCGGGGCCTGCCGCGGAGGCGGGGCCTGCCGAGGATGCAGGGTCGTCTCAGGGTGCGGGGCCTGCCGCGGAGGCGGGGCCTGCCGAGGGGGCCGGGTTGCCCCAGGCCGACGCGTGGGCGCCGGTCTCTGCCGTGGCGGCACCCGACCGCGTCGTGCCGGACTCCGCCGATGCCGCGGCTGTCGAGGTCAGCGCCGGCGAGGCCGAGGCGCAGGACGCGGCCGGTGCGGACGGCGAGGCCGAGGAGCCGCGCGCATGAATCGCGACGGCAGGCTCGGGGTCGGCATCATCGGCTCGGGTCGCGTCGGCCCGATCGTGGGACTCGCGCTCGCGGGCGCCGGTCACGCGCTCGTCGGGGTGACGCGCGGCTCGGACGACGCCCGCGTCGAGGCGCTCCTGCCCGGCGTGCCCCTGCTCGATCCGCTCGAGGTCGTCAGGCGAAGCGAGCTCGTCGTGATCGCCGTGCCGCACGACCAGCTCGCCGGTCTCGTGGCCGGTCTCGCCGACGTCGGCGCGTGGCAGGCCGGGCAGCTCGTGCTGCACACGGATCCGGCCGAGGGAACCGGCATCCTGGGTCCCGCTGTCGCCGGCGGCGCGATCCCGCTCGCGGTGCATCCGGCGATCGCGTTCACCGGCACGTCGATCGACCTGCGCCGTCTCGCGGGCGGCTTCGCCGCCGTCACGGCACCCGCGCCCGTGCTGCCGATCGGGCAGGCGCTCGCCGTCGAGCTGGGCTGCGAGCCCGTCGTCATCGCCGAGGCCGACCGGGCGGCGTACGCCGAGGCGATCGCGACGGCCACCGACTTCTCGCGCTCGATCGTGCGTCAGTCCACGTCGCTGCTCGCCGCCGTCGGCGTCGAGAACCCGGGCTCGTACCTCTCCACGCTCGTCCACGCGACGATCGACGACGCCCTCACCTCCGGCCCCGCCTGACCCCTTCCCGGGGGGCTGGAAACGCGGGCCCCGCCCCCGGGGGGGGGCCCCCCGGGCGGGGGGGCCGGGGGGGGGCAGGGGGGGGTGGGGGGGGC